>JAJZLZ010000044.1 GCA_021850375.1 Microcaldota archaeon | reverse complement strand
ACACATCCTTTGCGGGATGCAATGATTGCATGAACGCAGAGGAAGCCCACATTGTTTACGGGTGGGAGGATGTCACCAGTGGGCTCCATGCCGAAAGCAAGCAGAGATAAATTTGACTTGCTGATGCTAAGCAGCATGCCGAAGAGGGGCGTTGCAATAGCTCTGGGCATAGCGCTTATACTTATATCAATAGCAATTATACTGCTAAGTGCTTTGCATAATAGCGCATCATGCAAAAACGTAATTTTGGGATCTGACCGCCAGGCGTGTTATTTTGCGCTTGCACAGAGCAGCGGCAATATCACTTATTGTAAATATGCAGGCAGCAATGTGCCTTCGTGCATACAGGATGCGGTTGCATCTCAAAATACTATATCAAAATGCTCTTCAATATCATACAACTACTCCTACTACGCAGATTGCGTTGAAGCGATAGCATATAAGACAAAGACATTCTCATTTTGCTCAAGCTTAAATTCTGCATATAATAGCAGCTGCTATTTTGAGGTTGCAAGAATGGATAACTTTAGCTCTGCATTATACTGTGGTGCTATTGAGAACCATACCTATGGCGCATACTGCTATGATGGATACTACGCCAATCTTGCAATATTGAGCCATAACACAAGCTACTGTGAGCATCTGCCTTCAATAGAAAACCAGACCATCTCCTCGATGCTCTACTCCAACCTCAACTACACGCAGAGAAATGACACTAGCTATCTATCGTATTATGGCCTATCCCCAATGGCACTATGCGACTATTATGCAAGTGCCAAAAATCAAAGCGCAAATTCTAATAGCTATACAATAAATGCAGGTGCAATAAATTCCATATCAAACTCCTCATTCAACATAACCTCTCCTTCTCAACTATGTGGCTATGCGAAGGCTTCAAACTACTCATCTGCCGCAAACACTACACTCAAAACTCTATGCCTATACTACATATACACCTCGCGCGCGATATCTAGCCGCAATCTTAGCGAGTGCTCTCAGATAGGGAACGTTAGCCTATACGATAACTGCGCCGCACAGCTCGCATATAAATACAATAACGCCACATACTGTATGAACATAGCAAATTCGAATGACAAAAGCGCTTGCGAATATCAGGCGGGACTTAATGTCACGTACAATTCTACATACAATAACACTTAAAAAGGATTTCATGGACTTAGAAAATTTGTTGGTAGTAAGCGCCATATCAAAAAATACTAGCGCGGCTAATGCGACGGCGCTGGGGCATGGCAGATCACGCCAAATTCAAAAAGGCCAGCTGAATCTTCTTGATATAATTGATTTGGATGGGAAAATTCAATTTCTAAAAATCAATCCAAAACACATATATGAAACCAACTTATCAAGCGCCATTAATGCGTTAGGGATAAAAGAAAATCTAAAGTTCCTTTGCGATTCCTGCGATATTAGATACAGAGATATTGCATTAAAGATGAGTGGCATGCTTGCTCTTGCCGCAGAGAAGATGTGCAGGGCATACCTGTCTGGTACTCCTATTATAATCAGGTACCACAACGATGGCGATGGAATGTCCTGCGCCATCGCGCTGTATAGGGCATTTATGCATATAAATGGCCTTGGAATGTGCGATGGTAGGGCGGTAACATGGATAATGAGCAAGGAGATATCATATAGCAAAGACGCCCTTGAGCTTGACCTATCAATTGCCAGGTCCTATCTATCAATCGAAAAGCCGATGCTCATAATGGCAGATATGGGGACAAATTTAGATAGCAATGATTCGATAAAAAAACTATCAGGGCAATTTGACATACTGTGGCTTGACCATCACTCAAAACCGGCGGGGTTTGATAGCGCATCTAGCATATACATAAACCCTCTTGATTTTAATGGTACTTCTAGCATGAGCGCGGGGCTCATATGCTCGATGCTTGCAAATGCGGTGGGGACAGATGCAAATGATATCGCGCAGGCTTCGCTTATATCAGATTTTAGCATGTACGCAGACAGCTCAAATAAGCGCGCACACATGATAGCAACTGTTGTGGACTATCTTTCTGCAAAGCTCGACAATCCAAATGCGCGGCCAATGGCAGCAGATGGAATAATCAGAGATGAAAACAAGCTGATTATGATATATAACGAAGTCTCGGAGATGTTTGAGAAGGCAATAGAAATTGGCAGCAAAATCGCCAGAAAATATGCGGGCATGAATAACTGCTCGATATATGTTGTTGACTTTGGCAAGATAGCGCCCGAGCTATATGGTTATCCACTGCCCGGCAGGTTCACATCAAGGCTGCATAACATAAGAGAGCAAAAGAACAATGGGAGCACAATAACAGTTGTGTACTATAAGAGCTACATATCTATCAGGGTGAGCAGAGACATATCAAAGGCCACAGATCTTCTCGGAATAATAGATAGGATAAGGGATGCATCGGATGGAAGATTTAGTGGAGGAGGGCATATGGAAGCCGCGAGCATAAAGGCGGGAGATAGCGGCATGGATGAAGCGCTATCTTTGCTGCTTGGATATTTAGGCGCGGCAAAATTATAAAAAATCACACGACTTTTTGTACAAGCTTTCCGACAACCACGTGCTGGAATCCAGACTGCACGTCCGTATAGTTCAATATTAGATATCCTGTGTATAATGTACTAGGGCTGCCAGAGAATATGGTGTTGCTCCCATAACACTGTACATTAAAGGTATGGTTTGCACCTATTTGCAGATATATCTGCGGCTTTATTATATTCATGTCAGAAGGCGTGCCGTTAGTGTTGCAGCCTATGGCGGTTATGTTTATCGGATTCTGAGTGGACTGCTCAATGTTTACAATAAGGTTCCCGCTCTGGAACAGGTTCGCGCTTATGCATCCGATATTTGCCGGAAATGAGCATACGTTTGGCGCAAATGAATTGTTGTTGAACACACCTAGCATATACAACGCTGAAAGAACAATTGCTAAAACAAGTATTGCCCAGCCGTAGGTTGTTATGTATTCTATGGCGCTTTGTAATCTCATCATTATTTTACCTTCAAATCAATATTATATAAACAAATAGCATAACTAAATATCTTTTGAGGGCAGTGGTATAAAATGCTTGATTAAACTGCCTGCACTCTTCTCATCAATTTTATACACAATCTCAAGGCTCTTTGCAATATCTTCAGCTGATTCTCCCATGCTTGCGCATTTTTTAATCATCGTTCCTATCAGCAAAAGCTCGTTTGAGATGATCCTATCCGAGCCTGCATGTATAATCGACTGGAGCATTTCGGAGAGTTCATTCTCTCTTTTTCTAGATGCCTTTGTCGTGCTTAGTCTCTTGATGTTTTGAGGAAATTCATACCTGCGCGCGGTGTTTGGGTACTCGCTCTTTGACAGTGCAACCCCGCTTGACATCATTACATTCATGTATCTCCAGTAAGTATAGTACTGCCTTTTTGATGCTATATTGTAGTAGTGCGTCGCCAGAGATAGGTATTGCAGCGCGCTGGCCAGGTCCTTTGGGTTAATGTACCTTCTTGGTATATTTTCATCAATCCACTGCATTAGCATCTCATTTTGCACATCAGATGCGGCTACTGCCCTAATTGGCGCAGATAGGGTATTTGCCATAAATATTTTATCCAGCGTATTGAATATGTCCATCTTCTTATCTCTAATGCCAACCACCTCAAGGACGCTTTGCTCTGCCCCAACGCACGCATAAAGATCGTTGATCGCGCTTCTGACATCTCCCTTTGAGCGCAGTGCTATCCCCTCCACAACTGCGCTAGGGGCCGCAGCGCCCAGTGAGGCAAGTAAATTTTTAAGTATTATCGCAATGTCCTGCTGGGATATTGGCATAAAGCGTATGGCATTGACTTTGCCACGAAGAAATGCTATATCCTGGCTCCACATGTCCTCTGCGATAAATACTATTGGATTTTTTGCTTCATGTATCAATTTCAGCAATGATGAATCGCTTCCGGAGTCAAATTTCGATGCCATCTCGTCGACTTCGTCTATTACAATCAGATTCAACGATCCAAAGAGCGATCTTGATAGGGATGCAGGAAGGAGCCTTTTCTCCATGGTTTCCTTGTCCCTATAGTCGCTTGCGCTCATCTCCGCGATGTTCCATTTGAACTCCTTTGCAAGTAGATGAGCGGAGGCCGTCTTTCCAACTCCTGAAGGGCCATACAACAAGAGCGGTTGTACACGCTCCCCCTTTGCAAAAGATTCCGCAAATTTCTTCATTGCGCCTATTGCTGCATTGTTGCCCAATATATCGTTTAGCCGATTTGGCACGCATAGAAATTTGTAATAATCATAGGCGTTAGATACCAATTGATCACGCAGATAATTGTAATAGCGCATTATTATTTATGCAGGTTGAGTATGTGGATTTGAGTAGCAAGATACTACGCATCTTTTTATATTTATCATTCAATACA
>JAJZLZ010000069.1 GCA_021850375.1 Microcaldota archaeon | reverse complement strand
GACCGCCTCTGTTTAAAGAGGAGGAAGTAGAGGGCTACGATACGTCAGTATGGTCTGAATCTTCCGGGCTACACGTGGCATACAAAGGTTGGAACAATGGGACGCAACACCGAAAGGTGAAGCAAATCCCCCAAAACCAACCTAAGTTCGGATTGAGGGCTGAAACTCGCCCTCATGAAGCTGGAATCCCTAGTAATCGCTTGTCACTATCGAGCGGTGAATGTGTCCCAGCTCCTTGCACACACCGCCTGCCAAGTCACCCAAGTGGGGTCCTAGTGAGGCAGCGCTTTCGGGCGCTTTCGAGTTAGGGTTCTGTGAGGAGGGCTAAGGCATAACAAGGTATCCGTAGGGGAACCTGCGGATAGATCACCTCAAAATAAAATATGCACAGCATATAGTGTGCGCGTTGAATTATCCATTGCATTAAGCCTCAAGCCTATTATCCTTCCTGAAATAATTATTTTCTTTTTTTGCATTTGCCCATGCTAAATTTTTAGTCTGCTATATTAACATTAGCCCTCAAATTAATTTATCTCGCAGCGCTCAATATTAGCCACTGCCATATGCCACCATAATATTTATAGAAGATGCGCCTTAACATGGTATAAAAGCAGTGTTATAAATGTCTAAAAAACTAAGCCTGCGCCCCGATATATGCTACATGCTGGGAGTTGCGCAGTTTGGGCGCGATGAGCCGAGCATATATATCATTAGCAGAATCGATGATGTAATAGAGCGCTTTGTAAAGATAGCGATGGGCTCTTTTAAGATAGAGCCCAGCAAACTGCTCTCAAGCGAGGAGGAGGGCTTGAAGAAAATATTGTTCTACAACTCCGCAGCAAAAAGGCTAATGCAAAATGCGCTAAAGGATAAGGAGAGGATATTTAAGTACAGAAACGACTACTCTGCGAGCTATTTTGCCGGCATATATGATTCAAGGGGCATGCTAGATGGCAAGGTCGTATACCTTGGGCGCCTTGATATAGTGGACATTGTGATTCTTGAAAGGCTCGGATTCCATATGGCAGGCAGGGGAAGGGTCAGAAATTCCAAGGAATTTATGGACTTCATAATGCAATATAGCGCAAAGGCGCACTAGCAAAAAATGCGCTATGCCTTATGCTGGTCATTGTTTAAATCGCGCATTAGAGAGTGCAAATTACTACCATTGTCAAAATGGCCTTTGCGCATTATGCCTTTTACGCCCTCTATGTCTATATTTCGCTCGTAGAGCACGTAGTTTATTGTTGATGAGACGACCTTTCTAACATCCTCAAGGCGGCAGGTCAGTGCAGTAAGAACCATGGTGCTATCACTATCGACCATCTTATTTAAAATGTAGTGAGGCAGATTTTCATTGCTAATCAGTGCGACTAGTAAGTCCACATCGCCCGTTGCGCTTGCGAAATTATACATGTAGTTTAGAACCTGCTCGTGGGTCTTCGGATTCGCCGCAACATTCATCTTAACAACAGGATTGCATTCCGATAGCTTTTCTAGAGTGCCTGCGGGCGTATTTATATTCGATGCCAGCTTCTCTAGGACCATTGTTGATTTGTTGTTCTTAAACATCTCAGATAAAGCATCTGGAGGAGTGCTAATATTTCCTGCGGCCTCGGATTTTATGACGTTTGATTCGTGAAGCGATAGCTCCTGCAGAATATTGCCAGGAGATGCAACATTCTGTGCTATCGATGCCAATACAGGCAGATAATTATTCCCTTTTGCGATCTCGTATATTTTTAATATGCTTTCTTGGCTAATATCAGCTGACCGCGCCAATTTGTCAAGCACTTCGCATGAGCGCGTCTCTATTAGCATTTGTACTATGCTATCAGGCAAATGCTCGCGAGAGGATAAGGCTATGTGCGCCTTTAAATCGCCACGCCCAATAATCATTCGCATGGACTGC
Organism: Microcaldota archaeon; assembly: GCA_021850375.1. Classification (GTDB taxonomy): domain Archaea; phylum Micrarchaeota; class Micrarchaeia; order Micrarchaeales; family Micrarchaeaceae; genus JAJYUY01. The sequence continues at coordinate 2,584 of JAJZLZ010000069.1, read as the reverse complement.
TCGCTCAGATTTTGCTTGTTTGCAATCTTTGGGTATACGCTCTTGCCTAATGATAGGCAAAAGCGTATGATCATCGAATCGCTAATTGAAGGATTATCAAGTGCCGCATACATTTCATTAAATATCATGCCGTTCTTCTCTAAAAGGCCAATGAATACATTATCAGATATGTTTGGATGCCTTAGATAATCTGCGCCTATCCCGCCAATAGAAGATAGTAAGATTGCGCTAGATCCTGGCAGTTTTGGGTTTGACAGCAGCGCTTTTGCAAGGGGTAGCTCTCTGCGCCCTATTGCAAAGTTCACAAGCTTTAATAATACGTCCCCAGGAGACTTCTCATTTGAAGCAATGGCGCACCTTAATTTGTCGCTGTCCCCAAAGCAGCGCTTTGCCAGCTCGCGTATCATATCTACTCCAACTGCTTCATTGTCAACAAGCGCAAGCTGCGAGTACATATCGTTTGAGTAGATTATGCTCCTGATTATATGCCTGCCCACATAGCGGTTGCTCGCAATTGCTGCGCGTATGTATTTGTTGTTGTATTTCAAGAGCCTCTCATGCGTATCGGGCATCGGCGTTGTGGACGCCAGAGCTATTAGAGGCATTTGCATATCAGATGCGATTATCCTAGATTCCAACGAGCGCCTGAACGCAATGATAACTTCGTTGTTCTTGTTCAACTAACCACTACATATTGTATAAGATTCCAACGCCCAAATTCCAAGGAGCAATAGGAATTTATTCAAACACTTTAACACTACTAAATATTATGCAGATACATTATTAAGAACTTGCAAACAAATTAGCGGGATTAGTCTTTGCTGTTTTGAAGCACCAAAAGCTCCCTTGCCACAATCTGATCAGGCCTATGATATATTAGTTGCTCGGGTCTTGCATGCGAGAACCACACCCGATCGTATCCGAGCTTCTCTAGTTTTGCGATTATAGGCAGCTGCAGAAAGCCGCGCCTTGTCCTCCACAGCGGCGAGGCTATGCAGCAGCGCGCATCTGGCTTTAATTGGGGCTTCAAATTTACCAAAAACCTCTTGACTATGCCGTTGCATTCATTGACAATGCTCTCAAGCTCCTGCGGGCCTGGCATCTGCTGAATTGGCGGGCCAAGATAGGTCTCGCACACTACGCGGTCAAATTCGCCGTCCCATCTATGCTTTGTAGCATCGGCGCACATTATATTGCTAATGTCTAATGCTATGTTATATTCCTTGGATAGCCACATTAAATTTTCCTTCGTGCATTCCACCATCTTCGGATTTATGTCGCTGCCCATTATAGGCAGGTTTCTTAACGCTGCCTCCATTAAAACAACACCGGTGCCGCAGAAAGGGTCAAGCACGCTCTTGCCATTGCCCACACTTGCTAAATTAAGCATTATCTGCGCAAGCTTTGGAGGCAGCATGCCAACTTGCATATCCCTGCCCGGCCTGCCATAATCCCTCTTAGAATAGCTCTCTATATCCTGCTCAGATATGGTTTTGGCTATAAATGTCTCATGAACGCCTGCGGCCAAAACAAATTCATACCCGAATTCGCCGTCCAGCTTATTGTGTATCACCTGCGCGCTGTTGAGCGCAATTTTGCTGCCTACTATCACGCGCGCCGAGATGCCTTTTGTGGAAAGGCGCCTTTTTAATTCAAATGAGAGGTTTTTGAGCTGCTCCTGCTTTATTGTGAGATCATATGCGCTAACCCCCAATGTAACCTTGTGTGAGGCAGAACTTTGCTTATCGATCACGTATTTCTCCATTATATCAAGCGCTGCAGGCTGGACAATCTGCAGCTTTGATGACCTGACTGCCGATATGACCTCGGCTATCTTTATCGTCCCTCCCATATGCTGCTGCTGCAATGCATTGCTATCTGCGCGAACAATCGCGCAGCTAGGATTAAAAGGCCTAATCGCCCTTGAACCTAAGAGCGCCTCTATTTCGGCAATTCCGAGTATGGGCTGCCGCCCCAGTACGCAAAGAAGCATAATTGTATTTAGGCATTAGTATTTTTAGCTGTTGATGGGCGCAATAGATAGGATAAATAAAATGCCAATCTTAAGATCAGATTTCAATCCTACATAGCATTTGATCTTTGCAACAATATATGCCAACAGTTGGTATGTTTGCTATCCAATGACGTTTACGGTGCCGAAATTTGATGCAACATACATGTAGCCGTTTGACGGGTCGTAGGCGATTCCAACTGGATTAGAGCCAACATTAATTGACGCAATCGGCGTGGTGCCTGAAATGACGTTTACGGTGCCTGAACCCAGATTTGCAACATACATGTAGCCGTTTGTTGGATTGTAAGCGATGGCGTATGGCTCAGAGCCAACATTAATTGACGCGATTGGCGTGGTGCCCGAGATGACGTTTACGGTGGATAAAAAAGTATTTCCAACATACATGTAGCCGTTTGATGGGTTGTAGGCGATTGCATGCGGATAAGAGCCAACATTAATTGACGCAATTGGCGTGGTGCCCGAGATGACGTTTACGGTGCCTGAACCAGAATTTGTAACATACATATAACCATTTGACGGGTTGTAGGCGATTCCATATGAATTAGAGCC
>JAJZLZ010000040.1 GCA_021850375.1 Microcaldota archaeon | reverse complement strand
CATGCGTGCTCACATAGTTGATAGGAGTCTGATGTTTGCTGCCTTTCTTATACATGCCACCATTAACACCAGGTATATGTTTTGTACCTGTGGTTATGTTCCAATATTGCATATTCTTTGCTGCCGAGTTCTTAAACTTCCAGCCGAACACGTCGCTGTAGAATTTTCTTAGTCTGTCAGGATTCTTTGCTGGTATTTCAAAATGAGATATTTCATTTATTTCGCTTTTCATATTTACACCCACATATATTATTTAGTTTGATTCAGTATATAATACTTTGCTATTTTAAATAATACTTTAGTTATTTTAAAAGAAGTATTTTTAATAATATTTTAAAATTTAAAGTATTAGAGCAGATGCTAAAGTATTATATAATGAATTGCTTAATACAATAACATGACAATTATACGGGGAGTTTTGGAAATACTGCAGTTGGCTAATGGACACGAACCAAAGTCTTTCAATGACTTTACAAGAATAACGATAAATAATAAAAAATTGAGTTCGGCTACAGTCTCAAAGCGAATAGATGAACTTGTTTCTACAGATATACTTCGGGAGGTAGTAACCAGGTCTAAAACAGGAAGGAGGGTTATTGCGTATAAAACAACGGAAAGAGGCAAAAGAGTAATAGAGATAACTAAAGAGCTCCAAAAGATACTTGCTTCACATAAATAGTTTAAAATTGTATTTAATCAATTAAGCCTTCCACTATTCTATCTATTTTATTCAATACTTTCTCTTCATTTTCTGCAAGAGTAGCATTATTTGAAGTTGGTCTAAAAGAATGATCAGCATCTTTTATTACCTCTATGTCATAATCAGGTATTATTTCCCTTAAGGCATTCAAATCACAATTAGGGTCAGAATCACCTACTATAAAAGATATCGGAAGGAGCGCGCCCTTTAAGTGTTCTTGAGAATATATGCGATTTGGGTGATTTGGCTCATGCAGGGCATATCCAAGGACTATAACTTTAAGTATGTTAAACTTATGCTCCGATGCGATTATTGTAGAGAGTACGCCGCCATAGGACTTTCCAATAAGCACTATGTTTTTGTTTCCTAAATGCCTTATGCACGATTCAATCTCATTTTTGTTTATAGAATCATTTATTTTCAAACCGCTGTCAACATAAGAAAAATTAAATCTTACCACAAAATATTTTGACTTAAGGTGTTCAAATATCTTTGTAATTAGCCCGTAGTTCATATCATTGTTTGCTCCGTGCGCTAGTATAATATTTAGAGGAGAATTTGCCTTTTTGCTGATATCTATGGTTATGCTATGTTTATTGGATTTTAGCTTTTCGATCATATATCCACCCAAATAGTATATTTATCATCAGAATTAAAAATTAAATATTAACCAGAAGAGTTAACACATTATTTAAATGCCTTGTGCGATTGGGCATAATAGTATATTTATTTATACTAGTTTATACATAATTATTTAGTGGTAAAATGGAGAAAAGATTAAGCGAGCAGAGAGGAAGCAAAATATTAGGAAGTAATTTGTTTAGAGATTACTGCGCTATATGCAATGAACCTATAAGAGTAAATGCTAATGCAATATTTAGCCAATCCAAAGCTAAAGGTGGATTAGTAGTAGATAAAGCAAAGAAAAATTATTGCAGTGATTGTGTTGACGGCGAAGTACTACTTAGGCAAACAAAGGATAAACAGGATACGACAGGAGAGACGGACGCTGCGACTTTAAGAGATTATGTAGAGACACGTGAAGATAACCAATAATCCCTACATTATTTTAGATACGCTATTATATCTATAATACGCAATAATATTATGAAGCTATCAAAACTTACGCCTGAAGAAGAGCGCGTTATAGTGCATAAAGGAACTGAAGCGCCATTTAGCGGCGAATATGAGCATACCTTTAGCCCCGGCACATATGTGTGTAAGCATTGCGGAGCTAGGCTGTATAGCTCAAAAGATAAGTTTGATTCACATTGCGGCTGGCCAAGTTTTGACGATGAATTGCCAGGAGCGATTAAGAGGGTATTGGATGTGGACGGCGTGCGCATGGAACTGCAGTGCTCAAGATGCAATGCCCATTTGGGACATGTATTTGAAGGTGAAGGCTATACGAAAAAGAACGTCCGCCACTGCGTCAATTCCATTTCTCTAAAGTTTATACCTAAAAAATAGTTTAGCATTAATTTGATAAATTTAACAACGTGAGCAGGAAATCCCACACCGTTTACGGTTTGGAGGATGTCACTTTGCAGATAAATGCAGTAACCATAAAGCGCTATAATACCTGCATTTGTGTTGGTGCATAAGATGTATTATAGGCACACTTATACCATAGGGCCTTTAAATAGGTTGGATAAAAAGTAATAATATGGAAAAATTAGGTATCGGATTGATTGTTGCTGGCGGTTTCCTTTTCGGGATAGGCAGTGGGCACATAGTGTCATTTTCTAATGCATTTGCTACTGTGGGCGTTATCATAATAGCTTTAGGATTAGTAGCCTTATTTTGGAGGCCTACTTTTATGAGAAAGACGCGAAAAAAATAGTAGAAGTCGCACTTAAAGTATTACTTAATTAACAAGATATGCGTAAGGTACATCTTTAGCCTGCAAGAGAGGTATTATGCTTATGCCTAGAATTTGCAAATGGCAAAATTGAGTGAAATAAAATAATGATCATATTCGAGGTATCGAAGAAATTGATGTTTATGGAGAAATATGACAAAGATTTTTTAGATTATATGGAAAAAAGTATAAGATAACCCTAAAAAAGGCTACAACAGGCAGCGAGATTGATATAATACGTTTTGCCGTTGCCTGGGATGTGTGGAAACAGGCTAAGAAAACGCGCTAAGAAATAAAATCTCTATAACTGCTGATGAACATGAATAGTAAAAATAAGACAATAGTATTAGGTGGCGGCTGTTTTTGGTGTATTCAGGCAATATTTGACATGTTTAATGGCATTGTCAAAACTACGCCAGGTTATGCTGGCGGGCATACCAAAAATCCCACTTATGAGCAGGTTTGCAGCGATGGGTCTGGACATGCAGAAGTGGTTGAAGTGGCATATAATGAGCAAATAATTGGGCTTGATGCTATTCTTGATATCTTTTTTGAAGTCCACGATCCAACATCTCTTAACAGGCAGGGAGCTGATATTGGAACGCAGTATAGATCCATAATTCTATTTAACGACGATGCGGATATGCAGAAAATATTGCAGTTTATAAGAAATAAGCAAAAAAATTATACAGCCAAAATAGTTACAGAGGTCAAGAAATTGGATATATTCTACCCTGCTGAGAATTACCATATGGACTACTACAATAAAAACAGATCAAACCCGTACTGCAATGCAGTAATAGGCCCTAAAATACAAAAAATAAAAAAGAAGTACAACATAAAATAAGCGCTAAGAAAAGTATGGCCAATTTAGGTCTATGTGTATGTTATATTCTTTTCGACTCCTGCCTGCTCTGTTGGAAGGCTGCCTAAATTGAACTCCCCCGCAGCTATAAATGACTGCTGGTTGAGCGTCTGGGCTACTATTCTTATCGCCACCGCCTTGTTTGCAAGCGTTGTGAGTGGTATTGTAGCATTCATAAAATGAGATTGCGCATTGGGATTTGCAGTTATGTTATACGTGTTGAAGTGAGCAATGATCGAAGGCGTTGAATTAAAGAAAACATATACTGTCGAGTTGCCATACTTGTAGGATTTGTAGTTGGCCTGTAGTATCTCAATGTATAAGTTATTGTCCTGCGGGCTTATAATCTTAAAGTTGAGATAAGGCTCATTTGGATTTACCATGAAGTATGATGAAGTTAGATTCCCATCGGATACGCTCAGCCCGCAGTTGTATGTAGTAGCAAAGAAGCCGCCAGGATAGTTAGACCATGGGGTTCCCAAATAGCACTGCTTGCTATCGGCATAAGAGATATTAAGAGGTGCAGGCCCAAATGCGTTTGTAGAATCCTGCCATCCAGTATATAGGCCGGTAGTGAAGTTTGCATTGTAGATATATGAATAGATAGTAGGCGGAATGGAAGTGCTCAAATTCATCTTGGCTATCGTGGTTCCGCATTGTCCTCCCCCAGGACCACTTTCTAATATTACCTTATAGTCCTGCTTTGGAAGCGTCACGTTTTGCAGAAATGTCATGCAACTATAAGTAAACGTCGTATTGACATACGTAATATTGTTGTAGCCCTCTATTATAATTCTGCTTTTTGCGTTATCTCCTGCTGCTACCCAAAGGCCCAGTTTTTGAACACCTTCAGAGCTGCATAGCTGGGTCATTTTGGCATAGGGTATATTTGACATCAAATTAACCTCAGAGCAGTTCTCTAGAGGAGTGTAGTTTGCAGTCGTGTAAAATGTTGTTGAAGCTGAAGTTGTAGTGTTGTAGATTATTGAAGTGGTTAGCTTTTTTATAGTCGTTGTGGTCTTTGATACATGATGTATGTTAAATCCTGTGTAGATGTAAGTAAGTATTGCCATTATTACAACTAAAACT
>JAJZLZ010000007.1 GCA_021850375.1 Microcaldota archaeon | reverse complement strand
ACAGGAATTGCGAATATAAGGGCAAATATAACAAACCCAAACTGATCTAATATTGGCATGCTCGCGCCGCTCTTCATGCTTATTCTGCGCTTTATCGCGCTGCCAAATAGATCCCCACATATGGCGCCCACCGCAAGCGGTATAGATATGAGTAGCATGTAGGGAAATGCAATACCCTCTATTGCTCCAATTATTATACCCGCGGCTATGCCTGAGAATGTTCCTCGTATTGTCTTATTTTTTCCAAACAGTGGCTTTTTAGCTATCTTCAAATTAAAATCAAGCGGCCTGCCCCCGCCGAATATTACAGGTGCCCCATTAGCCACATATGCGGGAAGAATATAGATTATGGGATATAATACTACTTGGTATATCGCACTTGTCACTAAACTACCCCGACAATCGCTTTTATACGCCTGACACCTGCTGCAACAGATTCCTGCTTTGTTATTTTAAAGTGCACAAGCTCTCTTGTATTTTTGACGTGCGGACCACCGCATATCTCCCTAGAGAATATCTTGCTTCCCTTTGCTATTGTGTATACCTTGACCTTTTCCTCGTATCTTTCCTCAAACACTCCTTGCGCCCCTAGTTTCTTTGCCTCCTCTAGGCTCATTGTTTCAAAAGAGACATCTGCCTGCGCATCTATTGCGTCATTAACCCATTTTTCCACAAGTAAAATCTGCTCGTCAGTTAGCTTTTTGTCGTAATTGAAATCAAATCGCAGCCGCTCTGATGTTATGTTGGACCCCATCTGATGTATTGACAAATCAACCACCTGCCTCAACGCTTCATTTAGCAGATGCGTTGCCGTATGCAACATTGTCGTCTTCTCTCCATGGTCTGCAAGCCCTCCCTTGAACTTCTGCTCTGCGCCCTTTCGTGATATCTCCTGGTGTATTTTCATCAAATTGTTAAAGCCATCAACATCCACGCTAAAGCCCCTCTCTTTGCACATTTCGGCAGTTATTTCAAGAGGGAAGCCATAGCTTTGGAAGAGATCGAATGCGCTCTTTGCATCGAGGGATTTTTGATTTGATTCTTCCTGCGCCTTTAGCATGCGGTCTAAATGCCTAGTTCCATTCTCCAGCGCAGCGGAGAATTTTTCCTCTTCACCCTCGAGCTCTTCGAATGCGCGCTGCGCATTCTTTCTCACCTCTGAGTACGAATTGCCCATGGCGGATACGACCACCATTGCCACTTCTTTGCAGAACTTGCCGTTTATACTAAGCAACCTTGCATGCCTAATGCTTCTTCTAATGAGCCTTCGCAAAACATATCCCTGATCTACATTGCTTGGCACAACACCCTTCTCATCGCACAATATCATGACGGCTGCGCGCAGATGATCTGTTATTATCCTTGCATTCCTATTGTCTCTACTAGTGCCTTTTGCGCTAAGGGATATGACCTTGTCTAGTATTGGAGAGATAGTGTCGCATTCGTATACACTATCAAAGTTATTCAAGGCCGCGACCGCCCGCTCCACGCCCATTCCGGTATCAACATTCTTCTGCTTTAAATCCTCATAGCCGCCGTCTTTATTTTTGTTGTATTGCATCAAAACGTCATTCCATATCTCGCAGAACGGGCCATGGTCTGAGAGTTTTAGAAACTCTTCGGTGCTCCTCTCCTCGATTTGCTTTGTATGATAAAACATCTCCGTGTCAGGCCCGCACGGCCCGGTCTGCCCCGCAGGGCCCCACCAATTGTCTTTTTTTGGCAGAAAATGTATTCTGCTCTTAGGCATTCCAAGCTTCTCCCATATCTGCGCCGCTTCAATATCCAACGGGGCAGTAGAATCGCCAGCAAAGCATGTAACGCTGATGCGTTCGGATGGGATCTTTAATATTACTGTTAAGAACTCGAAGCTCATGCTTATCGCTTCCTGCTTAAAATAATCGCCAAGAGACCAGTTTCCGAGCATCTCAAAAAATGTCAAATGCCACGCATCGCCCACATCATCTATATCGCCGGTCCTAATGCACTTCTGTACGCTGCAAATACGCCTTCCTTGCGGGTGGGATTCTCCAAGCAAATAGGGCACAAGAGGATGCATGCCGGCAGTGGTAAATAGAACAGTAGGGTCGTTTTCCGGTATGAGCGAAGCGCTTGGTATTATCTTATGCCCATGTTGCTCAAAAAAATTCAAATATTTGCCCTTCAATTCAGCAGCAGTTATCATATTAGCACCAAATTAGCATATGTTATATTTTAGATCACAAAAATTATGTTACATTAAGCCCCTTCTGCGGCCAGTACACCTTGCATTCCTTTCCAAAGAACGCGCAGAACTTGCATTTCCATTTCTCCTGTTCTGCGACCGGACGGGATTCGCACTCCCCATTCCAGTACTTGAGCACATACGTTATAATATCATTGACCTCATTTTTATTGTAATCGAAGTTATAAATCCCTATCTCATCATGCGTCGACTGGTCGATATACCTTATCCTAACCCTATCGCTAAGCCTGCCCAAGTCAAGATATGCCTTGAAAAAGGCCGATGCCATCGCGTTTATTTCCCTAAGCCTTGATTCTACGCCTATTGCTTCCATTTGGCGCATGAATTCCTCTGATAAAACCAGTTTGTTTATCTGGTATGCCGAATTGAAATTTTCTATCCCATATGAGCGCGCAGCAATGTCCTCTAGCATCTTACGGTATATCAAAAGCTGCGCCTTATTGATGGACAGCTGCGCATCTGACGGGACCCTGCCATTGGCCTTGGTCTTATCCTCGACTATTAAAACATCCCCTTTGTCTATCTCCAGCTGGTCTATCCTGCCCACCATCTTATATCCATTAATTGAGCCGTATATCTGAATCTCTCTTGCCTTTCCCTTCTCGCGCAATGAGGATAGTGATACGTAGCTTGTGTACATTGATTTGTATATTGAATCGGCATAGCTGCGGGGCTGTAGCATGATAGGAACATTGGCCTCGCCCTCGAGCGCTTCGTGTATGGCTTTTCCTTTCTTTATCTCCTTTGTTATCTTTGCACCATATAGATAGTTGAGCTCCATCTGGCGCTCACACCAGTACTGTGCGGCAATGTCTGATACCTTTATGCTCGTCTTCTTTAGTTTAGACATTACGCTAACCATCTGACCACGCAATAGAGGATAGTATACAAACAAGATTATTTATGGCTTTTTGATTTTATGTGGCAAGGCATTATATTTTAAGACGACGCTTTGCAAACACGTAGATTACATATAATACTATAGCAACTATTCCTGTCGCTCCGAGTGCAACTACCGCGCTCTTTGCAGAGAGCAGATAATATCCATACATCGTAAGCACCCCATCCCATATCACTATTCCGACTAGAGAGTATGCCAAGAACTCCTTTATGTTCATCCGTGCAAAGCCCGCTGGAAAGCTCATTATCGTGCGCACAACAGGCAAAATCCTGCTAAACATTACGGCAGCCGGAGCATTTTTATTAAACCAATTGTCAAACCCGTCTATCGTGCTCTTTTTTATATGGAGCGTATTTAGGTGCTTGTAGAAAACGTCCTTTCCGATATAATAGCCTATTGCATAGTCTATTAACATACCTATCGTGCTGCCCAAAACGCCGACTACAAATACAATCGGCAAGCTTAATGCGCCCTTCGCCGCAAGATAACCGCCCAACGGCAGAATAATTTCACTAGGAACAGGTATTGTTGCGCTCTCAAGCACCATAAGTGCGAAGATCGCGACATATCCGTAACTCTTTATTAGAACGGGAATTAAATTTGTAATGCCGCTAATTAGTAGGGCATTAAGATATATTGTCATCATGTAAACAGTAGAATTATAGATGCTGTACTTATAAGCTTTTGTGATGTAAAAGCGCTTTGCTTCAAATTAGATACCCTTATGTAGACTGCGTTTTCATGAGAAGCCCTAAAATAATAGTTCATTAGGCAAACCTTCACGCTTATATTTATTGCATTTAAACGTATTATGATTTTATGTGGGATATTCAGGCAAGCAAAAAAACAGTAGACAAAACAATTGGCGCACTATCGGCAAATAACATATCATCAATCTTATTTGATGACCCAAAGACCGCAAGTGATTATGTAACATCTCTAATTCCCAAGGGATCATCTGTTCTAACTGAAACATCAATCACTTTAAAGGAGATGGGGCTAATGAGCCGCATAGATGAGAGCGAAGAGTATGAATCGTTTAGATCAAAGATATTTGGCATAAGTGATGCTTCCCAGAGGCTCAAAGAGCGCCGGCGCATGGTAAATCCGGATGTTGTAGTAGGCAGCGCGCAGGCAGTCACATCGTCAGGCCATATATATTTTGCATCAAAGAGCGGCAGCCAGCTGCCGCCGTATGCGTACTCCGCCAGCAAGGCGATTATTGTGATTGGCACGCAAAAGATAGTGGGCAGCGACGAAGATGCGATGCGCAGAATAAAGGAGCGCTGCGTGCCAATGGAGAATGAGCGCGCCTTAAAAGAGTATGGGCATGGCACTTCCTTAAATAAGCTATTTATAATTTTAAAGGAGGAAATTGCGGGCAGATTAATAGTTGTATTTATAAACAAATCTATT
>JAJZLZ010000072.1 GCA_021850375.1 Microcaldota archaeon | reverse complement strand
TAAGCTTAGTCATAACGCCCGCGCGGCGGGCCTTTGAATTACCCGTGCTACTCTGGTGATGATGCTTTTTCTTTGAATTAAATAAGGCCATCAAGCTACTTATTGGATGAAAAGCTTTTAACCCCTTTGCACAAAGTAAATTATAAGCAATTAGATTAATTGAAAAAACTAATATCCTTCTAGAGCCTCAATTATCCTTGAAAGTTCAAATCCTGTAGTGTTAGATCCTGCTAAAACCCCCTTTGAGTTCGCTATCGCCGCAAGTCCGACCGACACAGCGCCTGTGTTTCCGGTTGACATTATCGGCTTGAATCTTGTAGCGTTAATTATTTTCTGCTGGTCCTCATCGCTTGCCCTGTTGTTTAGAACTATACCCTTATTTGTAAGTATGTTGTTTGCGCCCACGGTTTTAAGACCGCCTATCTCCATTCGTATGGCCTCAACGCCCAACGCATCAGATATCTGGTGCTCCTCATGCTCAGTGTATTCCGGGTTTATTATGGCTATTTTGTCATTTGCAAGTATATTGCTGCCTATCGCGTTTAGGCGGCTGTCTAATTTGTGTACGTTTGTGTCTATCGCACTTTTTAGCGCCTCTAGCTCCTCATCAAGTATTAGGTTTGATACCACTATACCGTTTGAATTGGCCCTTGTGAGCATGCCTACAATATCAGATCCCGAGATGTTTAATTTGACAACCTCAACGCCCATGATTTTACTTATCACATCAAACTCGTGGCTGTTGATGTTGCTTGGGGCTATTACGTATTTTTCAGTTGCCGTACAAAAAACGCCGACATAGTCGCTTCCTCGTATATTCGACCTTGTCGATTCCATTTAGACCAACAGTCACTTATTTTCAGAGGTCTTATTTTCGGCCTTTGGCTTTGCGGATGTTTTTGGCTTTGCGGATGTTGGATTGGCGTTAATTGGCGCTTTTGATGATGTGGCCTTTTGCTTTGGCTGCGATTTTGTATCCTCCTTCTGCTCTTCCTGTCTATTATTAGCTGGAGCCGTGCCTTTTTGATCTGATTTTTCGGGCTTTTTGGACAATGATGCTGATGCCTCCTTAAACGGCACAGCAGATGCCTTGCCGTTCTCTATTGTTACGCTAACTCTGACAGGTGACATGCTCTTAACATTGTGCTTTGTTACCAGTTCGTTTAGCTCATTTGATATTGTTACGTTCTCTACTTGTACCTTTGAGTAGTGCGCTATGCGGTCTCTTAAATAGCTGAAAGTCTTGCGGTGCCTGTTGCGCCTTGGATGAGATACCATATACCTGCGTAGATTTATTGTGAGAAGCCTATTTGCCATTTTTACACCAATTTATTCTTTTTTTATCTTATTTGACCTCCAATTTCTGCTGGATCTGTTTTGCTGTATGCGCCTGTGCGTCCTGACCATTGCGAGCACTGGTATGCGCCTTGACTGGTTTAGCCTCTTGCCAAGCATCCGTTTTCTCTGCGGTGTCTTTTTTGTCATAATTATTCCCCTATTTGTGCCGAAACTCTATTGTCGGCTCGTGCCTGTTAGTCACCCTTTCTAGAAGGGACTTGAACTGCGCTTCATCTATCTTTCCCTGTATGCGGTTTGACTGCATTAACGAGATTAGCATATTGATTAACTGGTCATATAGTTCCGGATTCGAAACGCGTATGTTCATCATGCGCTCAAAAGCGCCCGGATCAAGTACGCGCTTTATTATTTCCTTCTTTTTCTCCTCAAGCTGCGCGCGCTTTATTGAATCCATTAAACGCTTTTGCATCTTCTTTTGGTATTGCTGCTGGTCATTTTCTTCCTCCATATGAAAAACACTTCATGCACGCTTTATCTCGCTTGAGATCTTGTCTAAAAATGATTTGCCCTGTGGTGTTATTATTCTGCCCTGTTTTGTACTCTTAACCAGCTTTGCCTTTTCCAGCTCGATAAAAGCATCTCTTATTATGCTTCCTCCGGCGCGCACATGGTGCTGCTTGTGTATTACGTGCGCCTTGCGGTTTCCATATCTGGTCCTAAGCGCTGATACGCCTACGGGTCCGTTTATATATACCTGTCGAAGTATTGAGGCGCTGCGCATATACCAAAAGTCCCTGCTGTGGGGCGGTCGCTCACGCCCGGCGCCAGACTTTACAAAGTCTATATAAGATGGCCTGCCTATCATTGGCTTTAGGCGCTCTGCCGAGATCCTTACGAGTTCTGAAGCTTTAACATCGAATACATTAGACATCCTACCTACCTATAAGATAAGAGAAACCTTAACTGAATTATTTCTATATCTATAGCTATTAATACTTTGCCATCTGCTCTGGGAGCATGCGCTATTAGTTGGATAATTTAAAAGCGCGAGTGGCAATAGATATTTCATTTAGTTGATGCGAATCAAAAAGTTGCAAAAGGAGAATATAGATTAATAGTATTTTGCATTTAATATTCTAATAATAGGTGTTATGTATGGCTTTTACAAGCGATCTTACAACAAGCGACTTTTGGCTTTTGGACAATATGGGATATTCCCCTGTTGCGCTGGTCTTGGGCAACACGGTATACAGCATGGGAGTAGTCGGAGGACTTGTCGGCGGTCTCAAGGGCATGACTAAAGGAGAGATACCACAGTATACTGAGCTTATGTACAACGCCAGAGAGATGGCTATTGGCAGAATGCGCCAGGAGGCCGAAAAGCTTGGAGCTGATGGGGTTGTAGGAGTAAAATTGAACATAACATACATGAGAGGCGGAGAGGAAATGGAAATAGTCGCGATAGGCACTGCGGTAAAGCGCACCGGAAAAGGAAGTGACAGGGTTGATCCGACTCTTGTGATGGGGCTTAAAGGAGGTATGGTATCTAACGCAGGATCTGGCCCATAATATTTAAGGTATTAGATGGCCATAACGGGCAAGGAGAGGAGCAGAGTAGAAAAGCATGCCTTAGACGAGGCAAAATTTGAAAAAGACGATTTTATCTACCTCTCGCCCAGTGGCTTTGACTCTAAATCTGCAATATTAGAGGGTGTAAATAGCACACTGTCGCGTCCGCTATTGATGCTGCTAAACATACCGCAGGCGCTTGTAGTCGGAGCGTTCTTATTCTTCATACGCTATGCGGCAATGAGCTATATAGGACCCATTGGTGCGATGGGATGCAGCAATTGCAGTGGCGGCGGATTCATAGATCTAATGATTGGCATATCTGCAGCAGTGGGCTTTGTGTTATACGAGCTAGTAGTAAGCTCGCAGATAGGCGCATATTATAAAACGCGCCTTGCAAATATCAAGAAGGCAGGAATTTTAGACACCACCATATCCGAATTGTCTATTGCACAGCCTTTTGCATATCTGCTCTTTGCCTGCGCTATAATGCTCATATACATATCCTTAGTATCGGCCATATTGGCTTTTATTGTAGGCATAGCGCTCTATTTCGCCTCAATAAATCAGGCGCTCTTGCCATATGCGCTCTCAAAAGGCAGCAACATGAATAGGAGCTCGGCGATCGCATGGGGCTGGATAGTACTGAGCAATTTCAGCGTAAAGCTCGCCCGCACTAATATCACGATATTTTTACCATTCATCGCTGTTGTTATTGCATTCATGGCGAGCGGAAGACTGATTGCTCTTTTGGCTTTTATGATAGTATTTGTGCCGACCCAGGCCATATGGTATGGCGCCACGACGAATATATATAAATCCTCCAAGAATAGCAAAAAGTCAATGAATCTTCCGTAAGGCTATTAAAAGTTATGCAATTTGCAAACCTTATAATACCTTTTGATGCGCTGCGGTGGGTTTTTAATAGTAGATTCCAATATATAAGTGGCGATTTTATGGAAGCATATTGCGTTAAATGCAAGGGAAAGAAGGAGATGTCAAACCCAAAGGCGGTGACGATGAAGAATGGGAAGAAAGCAACCAGCGGATCATGCCCTGACTGCGGCACAAAGATGTTCAAGATAGGGGGTTAAATTTTAAGGGCTGTGCGTTTTAGGCACAGCCCGCTTTTTGCTTCATTTAAGCATATTTATTATCTCCTTTGTGTCCCTTATCCTTGATATCCTCTGGAATATGTATTTTATAGAATGCTCGTGCTCTTCATTTGACATTGCAGAGCATGCATCTTTTGCTATCACTATGTTATAGCCATGCTGATACGCCTCGCGCGCGGTTGTCTCAACCCCGATGTTAGTCGATATTCCGCATAGCACTATCGTATCTATCCCTCTCCTTCTGAGCTGAAGATCCAACTCGGTTCCATAAAACGCTCCCCACTGCCTTTTTGTTATTAAAAGATCACTCGGGCTCTTATGCAGCTCTTCGACTAGGTCTGACCAGTCTTTTGGCATCTGCATTGCGCCCCATTGGTTTTGCTGATCCGCAATCGGCTTTAGCGCGTCCTTGCCGTCCTTGTGCGAGACGTTTACTAGAACAACAAAAGCTCCACGGCGCCTAAATTCGTCTGCGAGCAATGCCGCATTTGAAATTACGGTCTTTGAATCATTTGGATACATTTGCCTTCCGGCTATTCCCTTTTGCATGTCTATTGCGACAAATGCGCACCTTGATGTGTCTA
>JAJZLZ010000003.1:3846-4664 GCA_021850375.1 Microcaldota archaeon | reverse complement strand
AGATCCATTCTATAAGTACTGCGAAAAAAATGACATACCAATAACCATACACTTTGGCGTCACCATAGGCGGCTCTGCGGACATATACACGGGCAACCCTATACATCTCTCAAGGGTTCTGAGCGATTTTCCGGGAATCAAATTTGCAATAGCGCATTTCGGCGCAGGCTATTTCAGGGAGGCGCTGATGCTAAAGTACAAGATGGAAAATCTTTTCATAGAGACATCGGGTACAAATAACTGGCTCGCACATCAAGATAATTTCATGACGCTAAAGGACGTATTTAAAAAGTCAATAGATGTTTTTGGAGTGGACCATATAATATTCGGAACAGACACGCGCATTTATCCTGACGGCTATAGAGACGGGATATTAAAGCAGCAGCTCGGCATATTAAAAGAGCTTGACTTGGGGAAGAATGAGATAGAGCAAATAATGTATAAAAACGCTAAAAACTTTATAGGCCTTTGAACTTAGCGGGCCGCAAATATTAGCATTTATTGTTTGCTGGCGAGTGAATTTTTATTGTCCGCATAGGAATTGTACTCTTTGATTATATGATGGGCCTCCCCTATTATCATTCCGGTTGTTGCAGATAGCAAAATACTGGACCCTATGCTAAGGTATATGTTTGTTGGTATAATAAAATCTACTGCAAGCCGAATTACATACGATATTAGCCATACAGTAAGAATTATTGGGGAGCGCTTATAATATGTCTGTTTGTCTTTCTCAGAGAACTTAACTCCTCCGCCCAAATGCAATCCGGCAAGCAGGCCAATAACCATAGCGGCAATTGCTGCTATAATCTCCTGCA
>JAJZLZ010000003.1:0-3836 GCA_021850375.1 Microcaldota archaeon | reverse complement strand
GTTGGATTTATAATGGCAAGGGAGAAGATTGTCAAAATAAAATATATTGCAGGCATACGATATACGTTGCTTTTTTTGAATTTCACACCTTTGATGTTTTTGTATATCCTGCGGGCGATAATATAGAGTATAACAAGCAGTATCAAATATATCTTAGGGCCGGCGGCAAGTTGGCCAGATTGACCTGGTATTGCCATTAAAACATCAAAATATGCCATAAATTTTCCCTGCAGTGCGCAGTATAGTGGTGTGCCTTTGGGCTATATGTGCTTTTGTCAGCGTCTGACGCGTTTATGCCACAATTCGCCCATGACAGCTATGTATTAATATCTTTCCGACATAAAACGATTAAGTGATCTTATGATTACAGGACTGAACATACTGAACGTCAATGCCAATGTGGACTCTGCAGGTGCATTATCTAAGCAAAGGTTTCCGAAGCTTAACATAAACATTGAGAAGGTGGAGGGCGCAAATGAAAAGGTAAAGGTAATATTTACCTTTGTTGCTGAATATCTTGACGGCGATGCAAAGGAATCTAAAACAGTTGCGAGCATAAAGATGGACGGCAACGTTGAGATTTCAGAGAGCAAGGATAATGTAAAGAGTATTGTATCAAAGTGGGATAAGGAACACATGCTTCCGGTGAATGTAGCAGAAGAGGTAATAAACGGCCTAAACTTCCGCTGCAGCTCTGTAGGCACGCTTGTTGCATATTCTATGGGTCTAATACCTCCTATGGTAATTAGCACCACAAAAATACAAGAGCCATCCAAATAAGTAATAGTTTATGGAGTCAAATGCATCGAATGCACAGGCAGATGTTGGCACATTAGAGCTTGAAGGCTTCCCGATAGACGTTGACTACATCAACTTGAGGGAGCTTTCAATACCAAGAATAAGCTTCAGGATAAAAGGAGGCGAAATTGTACAGATTCTTGACTTTAACTTCCATCCCTATTTTTACTTGATATCTCCTAGCGTGAGGGCTGCAGAAGTTGAGTCAGAGGTGGTTTCCGATGGAGATAGGCAAATAAAGCCGCTGAGCGTTTGCGTTGAGAATAGGAGCTTATTTGGCAGAAATGTAAATGCGCTGAAGATCGAGGTCGGATTGGCCGCGGATGTACCAAAGATAAGCGGGGCGATGAGGCGCTTTGGTGAGAGCTTTGAGAATGACATACCCTTTGCAAGGCGCTATATTGTTGACAATAAGATAATACCACTAATTATGCACAAGGTGGTAGTAAAAAAACTAGATGTTGGGTATGCGCTCAAGTCCATCGCTCAAATTGATGGAGGAGAGCAAATAGACCTATCGGTTCTGTGCTTTGACATAGAGGTGTACAATCCTTTAGGGGTGCCGCGTGTAGCAAAGGATCCAATCATAATGATCAGCTATTTGTTCAAGAAGGGGCAGAGTAGAAAAAGCGGCGTTATAACCTTTAAAAAAATAGACCTTGATTTTGTTGAATATGCAGAAAACGAAAAGGCGATGGTCTTAAGATTCATTAAGATTGTAGAGGAATTGGACCCCGATATAGTAACGGGCTACAATTCTGGCAATTTCGACATAAAATATTTGCTTGAACGCTCAAGGCGCATAGGCATCGTCTTTGACCTTAGCATATTTGAAGGGGGAACTAAGATAGAAAACCACGGATTAGTTGAGCGCGTGAAGATATCCGGGCGCGTTCACGTGGACATGTATGTAGTGGTAAAGTTTATATCCATAGTGGGGGCTGCCGAGAGCATACTTAAGATAAACAGCAAGACGCTAAAGAACGTGTATGAGGCGATAACAGGTGATAGCAAATACAACGTTGAGAAGCTTGACATATACGCGCTATGGGACGGCGATAAGCAAGGTCTTGAGACGCTCGCCACATACAACCTTGCTGATGCGCAGGCCCTTGAAAAGGTGTATGACACATTTATGCCGATAATGATAGAGATGGCAAGGATCACATACAACACGCTAAGTGATGTATGCGTTTCAACTACAGGGCAGCTTGTTGAGTTTATGCTGATGCATTCTGCGCATGAATTTAATGAGATAATACCAAACAAGCCTACTGCCGCGGAGTCTAAAGCACGCCTCAGTAACCCGATAGAGGGGGCGTATGTTAAAACCCCAAAGCCAGGAATATATGAAAATCTTGCGATGTTCGACTTCAGGGGGCTGTATCCCTCCATAATAATAGCATACAACATAGATCCCTCATCTATTTGCATTGGGCAATCTGAGGAGTGCTACGAATCCCCGGATGGCACTAAATTCTACAAGGCACGCCCAAGCATAATGCCCTCGCTCTTAAAAATGATGATCAAAGAGCGCGCCAGCGTTAAGAAGATGTACAAGAAGGACCCCTCAAACATATTCCTTGGGGCCAAGTCCATGGCGCTTAAGATCGTTTCAAACTCGTTTTATGGTTATTTGGGATATGCGCGCTCAAGGTGGTATTCTAGGCCGTGCGCATCAAGCGTCACCGCATATGGCAGGCAGTATATAAAGGAGGTGATGGCAAAGGCCGAGCAGGCCGGAATGAAGGTAATATACGGGGACACGGATTCCTGCATACTTTTGATGGGAGATAAGTCAAAGGATAATGCCTTAGCCTTCATGAAGCACTACAACGAGTCTCTGCCCGGCTCTATGGAGCTTGAGCTTGAGGATTTCTATAAGAGGGGCGTTTTTGTTGGAAAGAGCTCTGGCGCTGCCGGAGGAGCCAAGAAGAAGTATGCGCTTATATCAGATAGCGGCAGGATAAAAATACGCGGATTCGAGCTCGTTAGAAGAGACTGGTCTAAAATAGCGCGCGATACCCAGCGCCAGGTGCTCGAGGTCATACTCAAGGAGGGAGATGCGCAAAAAGCCGCAGATATCGTCAAAGAGGCAGTCATGAGACTTAGGGAGGGATTGGTCCCGATGAGCGAACTTGTGATAAACACGCAGCTGAGAAAGGGCATAGACGGCTATGATTTGTTATCCCCAGAGGTCGCGGCCGCGAGAAAGGCGGTCTCTTTGGGGCTTAAGAAGCGCGAGGAGGTGGAGAATGCGATTATAGGCTATGTTATAACAAAGCACGGCAACAGCATATCAGATAAGGCGGAGCTTGAGGAGTTTGCAAAGGACTATGACCCAGACTACTATATAAACAACCAGATAATACCATCAACAATGAAGATACTAAAGGAGCTTCATTTTGATGAAGAGTATCTAAAGGGGCTTGGCACTCAAAAGAAGCTGATGTAGCTTATATTTTTATTGCGTAATGATTTGTTAGGTGCAACAATGGAGGATATTGAATTGAGAAAGGAAGTAGGCAAGGCTTCAGTTGATGCCATGCTAAAGGCGAAGGAGCTAATAGTTCCCGGAGCTGGCATTTTAAATGTCGCAGAACATACAGAGGCATACCTTAGAGGTATTGGATTTGGGCTTGCCTTCCCGATAAATCTATCCATCAATTCACATGCTGCGCATTATGCCCCCTCTTATGGTGATACTGCTACCTTTAGTGATGGAGACATAGTAAAAATAGACTTCGGGGCCGAGAGAGATGGCATGCTGGGCGATGGGGCGATTAGCATCCAAATAGGTGATGCGCAATCAAAAATCATCGAGGCCGCAAACGCGGCGCTCGAGGGCGCACTGAGCATAATTAGGGCTAATGCTAAGGTCTGCGATATAGGTCGCGAAATCGACAGGATTGCTCAGGGTTATGGATTTAATGTTATAAAAAACCTAGGAGGTCACGGCGTTGAGGACAACGATCTGCACCACGGCCTGTTCATACCAAATTACGATAATAAAGATGATACAATATTAGAGGAGGGCA
>JAJZLZ010000008.1 GCA_021850375.1 Microcaldota archaeon | reverse complement strand
TGCTACACAAGGAGAGATACCCCCGACGATATTCTCGCTAAATGTAATTTTTTGGCCAAGATCGTATGTTGGCACGCCAGAAATCAACGCGTTGTCTTCATATAAATTAGGACGGGCTAGAGGAAGCGATCCGCTCTGAAAGCTATTTGTGTGCAAATATGCCATAAGCCCGCTGCAGAAAAATGATTCAATTGGACTTGGATAGCCAAATTGGCTGGAGAAGTTAAAAAATAATAAAGACTCACTAGAAACTTTATATTCGTCGCATCCAATTGAGCTTCCGGACTTATATTCAGATTCATTATAGGTCTGGTTTAGTTCGGTGCCATAATAGGGATTTACATGATACCACTCAGTCATCGGCCCGGTGAAAAAGCCATTATTTGTTGCAGAATAAGACCCGCCAGAATAAGGCGCCCCAAGAAACTGGTTTGCACCAAAGGATGGATAAGATGTAGACGCGTATGCGCTGGTGTTTAGATCATATGCGGATAGTATCACATCGCCATTTGAAAAGTTCAGCTTTAATTCGATTATGTCATTCGGATTTACATTCCCGTTGAAATTTACTATGCCACCGCAATCATTGCAGTTGGGCCATACTACAATGCCATTTGGCGCAAATACGTCATATCCCATGGTAAAACCTGGTATATAGGTATTTGAGGCGGGCCAATTGTATGCAAGCCCTACCTGATACCAATATCCCAGATTAGAATAGCCGTTAAGCAAATAGTCTGGGCCATATCCATAAACGTCGTTTTGCGCCACTGCGATAACGTTCGATTCCATATAGCCAAAATCATTGCCATAAAATGTCTGATAAATCTGCTCGTCATAATTCACACTTGGGAGATTGGTAGGAACTCCAGATGAAACCACAGCGCTTAAAGCCGCACTGCCATTTTTTATTAATAAGTAGCTGCCAGGGGTAGGAGGGTGTATAATCGAAGGCGTGGCAGATGCTGTCCCGGCGAATGCAAACACAAAAATTAAGCATGCGCACAACATCGCTATGTTATGCCATGCATAGCGCCATACAAATAATTTCATCAATTCACTCAGAATGATTCACATATCTGTAATAAAGTTATTATTCCTTTCTTGTGAGAAGCCAACTACTTAATTAACAAAGGCTGATTAAGAATAAATAGTATCATTTAGATAGGTTTATTAATAATCTAGTTTCATAATATTATGCTTCACTGATGATTTTATGGCTAAAGGGGAACTTGGAGTAAAGAGCACAGAGGAGGTAAAGATACCAGACAAGCTGATATCTCAGGTCATAGGGCAGAAGAAGGCAGTTGAAATAATAAAGAAGGCCGCAAAGCAGCGAAGGAACGTGCTGTTAATCGGATCCCCGGGAACCGGAAAAACAATGCTCGCCCAGGCGATGGCGGAGCTTCTGCCCGCTACAGATCTTGAAGACGTTCTGGTCTACAAAAATAACAACGACGAGAACGTTCCTATAGTCAAGGCGGTTAAAACCTATACAAATGCGGAAAAGAAGGGCGACGGCCAGGGAAGGCAGATACTTTTAAAGGAGAAGATGCGCAACAGGGTACAGATGGGCAATAGCACTTCGCTTATTACCATGGTTCTATTTATAGTTGTAATAGCGCTCACAGCAGTAGTCATATTCGGCCTTGTCAAGGGTTATGAGATAATATTGGTATCGGCATTGATACTTGGCATAATGATATTCGGCTCGGTTGCGATGATGGTGAGCGGACTTGGTAGGCGAATGGGCATGGCTGCGATGTCAGACGGCAGCGAACCAAAACTACTTGTAGACAATACGGGAATGATGCATGCGCCTTTCATAGACGCGACTGGCGCGAAGGCTGGAGCGCTGTTTGGAGACGTAAGGCACGACCCGCTGCAGAGCGGGGGCCTTGGAACTCCAGCGCACCTTAGAGTTGAGAGCGGAGCAGTTCACAAGGCAAATAAAGGAGTTTTATTTATTGACGAGATATCAAGCCTCCATCCAAGGTCGCAGCAGGAGCTATTGACCGCGATGCAGGAGAAGAAATTCCCAATAACGGGTCAGAGCGAGATGAGCTCCGGAGCGCTTGTTAAAACCGAGCCGGTTCCATGCGACTTTATACTTGTGGCAGCAGGAAATTTGCAGGATCTGCAGCATATGCATCCTGCGCTAAGGTCACGTATTCGCGGATACGGATATGAGGTTTATATGGATTCATCGATGGACGATAATAAAAAAGACAGGGAGCTGCTATTGCAGTTCATAGCCCAAGAGGTTAAAAAGGACAAGAAGATACCACCATTTAACGACGAGGCCATAGAAGACATAATAAACGAGGCGCGCAGGCGTGCAGGCAGGAAGAACAAACTAACACTTGTACTAAGGGATCTTGGAGGACTTATTAGGGCGGCAGGAGACGTTGCGGTTGAGAAGAATAGCAAGATAGTGACGATTGATCATGTCCGCGAGGCAAAGGAGCTTGCCTCATCAATAGAGTCCCAGATAGTAGTGCAGGAGCTACAATTCAGAACAGATTATAGCGTATTTCACACAAAAGGATTTAGCGTAGGCAAGGTAAACGGCCTTGCGATAATTGGCAACAGTGCCACCAACTCAGGAGTTGTAATACCTATAGT
This sequence comes from Microcaldota archaeon, assembly GCA_021850375.1. Lineage (GTDB taxonomy): Archaea > Micrarchaeota > Micrarchaeia > Micrarchaeales > Micrarchaeaceae > JAJYUY01. Next base: position 2,189 of record JAJZLZ010000008.1, on the reverse strand, counting down.
TGCAGAAGTCACGCCAGCCAGTTCACGCTCTGAGGGCAAATTCATACCTACGGGCAAGCTCGGCAAGATAGCAACTGAAGCGGTGAAGAACGTAAGCGCCATAAGGAGACAGCGCGAGCATATCCGTCGCGGTCAGCATAATATCCGCAATGGAAAATATACCAGTAGATCAATCGGTTGCTATGACAGGCTCACTATCTGTTAGAGGAGAAGTTCTGCCGGTTGGAGGAGTGACCAGCAAGATAGAAGCTGCAATAGATGCGGGCATAAGAAAGGTAATAATACCATATAGCAACATGCAGGACGTTGCAATAAGCCAAGACAAGCTAAAGAGAATAAAGATAGTGCCGGCGAAGAGCATGGCAGATGTTCTGCGCGGCTCGCTTAAAGATTGCAAGCGCAAAGATGAGATAGTAAACGAGCTTCAGATACATGAAAATGGCAGGAAATGAGTAATAGGATATAAAATTTTAGGCTTTGCCTATTATAAAGTTTTGCCAATAAAACCATTAAAGGCGACCGCAATGAAGAAAGCACCAGAAGATAAACGAGACGTTAAGTTGGTATTAGAGGAGTTTGGCAAAGGCATATTAAAGGACATCGAGAAGAGGGACAATCCGAAATTCATAACATCTGTAAGGTCGCGCTCAAATATAAAATTCGATGAAAAGGAGGGAATACTTCATCTTGGCGCGTCAAAAGAGGAGAGAAACTTCATAAATACGGGCCAGGCAAAGAAGTTTATGCAAACAGTTGCGATTGCATCCAAGAGCCACTCATTTTTAAAAGAGAACCTGCACACGTCAATTAGGGGGCTGTTCTACCAGCTAAAATTCTCCCTGGGCGAGGACGTGGACGAGAACCTATTCAACGAGCAGAGTGAATCAAACCCCCTAATAGAGGATTTGGAGGCGGCTTTGGGAGTAAAGCGGGAGGATTTGAATTTGAGCGCGGATAGGAAGGGATTTTTAGCCGGAAATGTCCGCATAATGGACAAATTCGGAGATGAGAAGCTTGAGATAGACGCAAGCAAGCAGGGCAGAAGCGGATGGGCAATACCAAGCGACGTGGACAACGACATCGAATTTGTGGACATAAAGGCGAAATACGTCATAGTGGTCGAAAAGGATGCGGTTTGGCAGAGGCTCAATGAAGACGGCTTCTGGAGAAAAGAGAATGCGATACTTATAACGCCAAAGGGCCAGGCATCAAGAGGCACTAGAAGACTAATTAGAAAGCTTGCTGACAACGGCCTCCCGGTCTATGTCTTCAACGATGGAGATGCATGGGGATGGTATATATACTGGACGATAAAGACAGGAAGCATGAATTTGGCATACATAGGAAAGGAGATAGCAACGCCCGAGGCAAAATTCTTAGGGGTTACAATGTCTGACCTTGAGAAATACGAATTCTTGAAGAAGATGACCATGAAGGCAACGGAGGTTGACTTGAAGAGGGCGCAGGAGATGTTATCATACCCATGGATAGGAAAGCACAAGGAGTGGAGCGAGGAGCTAAAGAAGGTGTTAAAGTCTAAGATGAAACTAGAGCAGGATTCGCTGCAGGGCCCGCGCCTGACGTTCATAGGAGATTATATTAGAGAGAAAATAAAGAACAAAGACTGGCTGCCTTAATCGCAGATGTTATTTTAGATGCTATATATTTGCGCAGCATCAAACGCAAAAGCGCATTTGCTTAGCGCCTAATTAAGCCGTTTGCAATATCCCTATGCTCTTCAGAATAAAGCGCGAGCGAATCCCTAACGCTCAAATTATTTTCGTCTTTTATTGTACATATATGGTTATCGTTAAGTATGCGCTTGCGTACAGCATCGGAATGCGGGTTCTCGGCAATTATATGAGCGATTGTCTTGCCGCAAGGGGCGGCCTTAAATTCGCGTGAGGCCGCATTTGACAATAATTCCAGTTGCATCCAGTCGCAATCAGCCACTGCAAGTATGTATCCAAGAGTATGATTGTTATATCCTCTTTTAGACAACAATTTATAATCTGATATTATTTTCCCTACAAAGCGCATAGGCACTTCTGATGGGCTCAATGCGCCTAAGAGAAGGCCTTGCATAATTTTGTCGACTTCGTAGCGCTCTTTTCTATTAGATATTGTTTTGCCCATCTTCCCAACGCTTAATTTAAGAGTTATTTACGCGCAAGGCTATTTATGGTTTC
>JAJZLZ010000018.1 GCA_021850375.1 Microcaldota archaeon | reverse complement strand
GCGCAACTATAACGGCATTAGGGCATCTGTACGCATGCAGCAGCGAAGCTCAAATGCCCTGCTCAAGGCTGCATTGAAGATGGAGGAGGATTCACCTGTCCTTAGAGAGGCATATTCAGAAGTAATGTACGGGGTTATGGATGTCATGCGCACATGCAATGTTATAGACGCCCTTGCAAACAAAACTATCAAATGCATTGCAATAAAAACAACCTCTCCATCTCCATTCTCCCACGAGATGATAACACTTGGCCATCTCGAGATGGGGGTAGGTAATGATATTCGCATGCACAAAAAGAGGCTTCACGATATGGTTATGGATAAGATATCATAAAAAGTCCCAAGAGCAGAAACTTCTAATTAGATGTAGAATATCCAAGGCACTATGTTTACTATTAGCAGTATTATTATCAGAGCCCCCAAGAAGTTTACAAAACGTCTGCTTTTGATATTTGCCATATAAACCCTCCAGCCATCAAGCCCAGGAATTGGGAGCAAATTAACTACCGCGACCAAAAAGTTAAGCAGCGCCGAGAGTGCAAAAAGTTTGACCAGGAAATATATCACGGAAGCATATATATTATTTATAATGGGTTTTTCTACTACATTCACCCCAACTACTCCCCTGCTGCTATTTTGTGGATCGGCTATGGCGGTAAGCAGATAGGTCTTTTCAGGGGTTCCTATTGATATTGTTTTGCCGCTCACATCTGAGGCAGTGGCATTATACAGACTATCAATGCTGCTGACGTTTTTGCCGTTCCAGGATATTATCTGCGTTCCGGGTTTTATGATGTTGTATGCTGGATATCCCTTGTCAGTGCTGCTAATCACTAAGCCGTTATGGTATGCGCTGGGCGCGATGTAAAATATGAATATAAAGAGTAGGCATGTAAATATTACTGCAGCTATCAGATTTGCAGATATGCCTGCAGTAAATATCTTAGTTTGTCCAAGGCCGTTTAATTTCAGAACTGCCTTCTCGTCGGGCTCGACAAATCCTCCTATTGGCACTATTCCAAATAAAACCACGCCGACCGATTTTATTTTTATCTTAGCCCTTCGGGCAAGTACGCCATGGGAGAATTCATGCACTATTAAAAGGATTGCAAATGATATGATGCCAGCAAAAAGAGGTATAGTTATTCCCGGCAGAACGGGCGCAACACCTGGTATTTGCTGGCTTAAACCTGAAGCTGCAAGCCCGGCAGAGGTAGGATTTGATGCAAAGAGCGCGGAGCTGTATATAATGGATGCGGAATTGAGCAGTATTGCAAAGAATATTATACCAGAGAAGCCAAAGGCGAATAGGGCTATTAATATCGCGATGGAGTAAGGCGTAATTACAAGCCCTATATTTGGTGTGCCGCTACCTGCAAGATTGAATCCTGGAAGGTTGACGAACTGCATGCCATAGCTGATAAATGGCATGAGCACTAGCTCAAATACGAATAGGGATATGATCCCAAATAAGAGCAATCGCTTGTCCAATTTGCCTTTCATGAGCGCATATGAGGAGAGCCCAAAGCCCATAACAAGGCCCCATATGGACATATTGTCCCAGAAATTTGATTTGTCTTTTGCGAGCCCATCTATTGTAGATATGCCTTTTTTGCCTCCTAGAAGATATAATCCATAGCCACCGTTGAGCCTGGCGTATTTTTGTATCATAATCCCTGCGATGGCGAGTACAAATATCGCGGATATCCACTGCGCAGCTATTCCTACTGATGGGGTATTATATATGAGCACAAGGCACGCAAAGCAGACAGCAGCCGCAGCGAATGCCGTATAATTTCCTTTTTCCATTGTATCATTTAGACTAATTGATATGCAAGTAATTTAAGCATGCGCACTTATATATTAAGTGTGGTGAGCATATGGTCGATTGCGAATTGTGTGGCAGGCAAACCGGAGAGGTATACAAGATCGTTGTTGAAGAGGCAGAGCTTAGGGTCTGCGCAAAATGTGCGAAGGGCAAGAATGCGATAGCGGAAAATTCATACGAAGTAACTCCAAAGCACCATTATCTGCAGATGAGCCAAAAAGAGGAGGAAGATATAGTAGAGGGCTATGGCAATAAGATTCAAAAAGCAAGGGAGCGCATGAAGCTGCCTCTAAAGGTATTGGCGGAGATGATAAACGAGAAGGAAACGCTTCTTTTACGAATCGAGCAGGGCAAGACAAGGCCAAATGAAGATCTGGAGAAGAAATTAGAGAAGGCCTTAGGCATAAAGCTAAAAGGTGGCGCATCAGAGCAGGAGGATTTCAAATACAGCTCCAAAAAAGACGGAGCAACCATCGGGGAGTTCATAGAATAGGCGGTGCTTTAAATATCTGTAGATTTGGGTAAGATAGTCGTAAAAAGAAAGCTGGATTTAGACGAACTATTTGGCAGGACTGTGGCGATAGATGCGTACAATGTGATATACCAGTTTTTGTCAATAATACGCCAGCCAGACGGCACTCCGCTCATGGGGCCAAATGGTGAAGTAACCAGCCACCTATCCGGACTATTCTATCGGACAATGGAGATAATGCAAAAAGGCATAAAGCCGATATACGTATTTGACGGCATACCATCACATCTAAAGCAGCGCACGATAATGGCGCGCATTGGCAGAAGAGAGCAAGCGCGCGCGCAATGGGAGCAGGCAAAAATTGAAGGCGACGAAGAGGCGATGCGAATAAAGGCCCAGGCCAGCACTCGCATAACAAAGGAGGTTGTGGCGAGCTCAATGGAACTACTAGACTGCCTTGGCGTAGGATATATCAAAGCACCTGGCGAAGGCGAGGCACAAGCAAGTGTTATGGCTGCGGACGGGGTCGTATATGCCGCGTGCTCGCAGGACTATGACACGCTGTTATTTGGTGCGCCGCGAATAGTTAGAAATCTCACCTTTAGCGGCCGCCGCAAGCTTCCTAGAAAGAACGTATACATAAATGTGGAAACGGAGATAATAGATTTAAATAACACCCTTGCGCATCTTGGAATAACCCGGGAGCAGCTAATATGGCTTGGCATACTGATTGGTACCGACTTCAATGAAGGCATTGACAAGGTTGGGCCCAAGACTGCGCTTAAGATATCAAAATCCGCAGGCAGCATTGAAGATGTCAAGAGATATGTGGCGGAAAAGCTAAACAGCTCATTTGATGTTGATATTAAAGAAGTGGAATCGCTCTTTACTAATCCAGAAGTTAGGCGTATAGACTTAGAAGAGGTGAAGTCTCTAACGGCCATTAGCTGCAATAAGCAGGCAACAGTGGAATTCATGTGCAATCAGCATGGATTCTCGCAAGATAGAATTGGAAAGTTCCTTGATGTCTTCGAATCGGCGTCGAATAAGCAGAGACAAAAGGGCATTGATGCATGGCTTAGCGGCTAGATGCAAAGAACTAATTGAGCATTTTTTGGCAGACTCTTTGAAAATTGGCATAAAATAGCGCAATTTATTATCCTAGTAATGCGGGTCCACACAAATATCTTTATATCTTAGGGGTTGTAATTCCTTCATATTTGTATAGTGGTATTATGGCTGAAAACAAGAATAATGAGACTTCGCCAAAAGATAATCTGGATGTCAATCAACTAGTCAATCAACTATTTAGTGAGATAATGTCCGGGCAGTCGGATGCCCTGCCGCCAGGATCCATGGCGTATAACATAAAAATAAAAATAGAGGGGAATGCGATAAGCGTATCCGGATTACCCGGTGAAAAGGACATAGTTGATCATAAGATCAAATCGCAGGAGCGCGAACCGCTAATAGATGTAATAGACAAAAAATCAGAGGTTACAATGATAGCAGAGCTGCCGGGCGCAAGCAAGGAGTCGATAAATCTAATCTCCGATGGACAGCACATAGAGATAAGCGCCAAGGCATCTTCTGGCGATTATAAGAAGAAAATAAGCATTGCATCAAATGTTGATCCGAAAAAGGCAAAGGCTTCATATAGAAATGGAGTTTTGGAAGTGTCTATAAAAAAATCCGATAAATATAAAGGCAAAGCCGTAAAAATAGAAGTGGTGTAATTATGCAGATAACCGTAAATAGGTCAAAAAAGCGCATAGGCAAAAGCCACAGGAATGTGCAGAAAATAGCGCGCATACGAAAAGAGCACAGGCGCAAGATGAAGAAAGTTATGAGAAAGCCATCCTAAATTAAAATATGTCTGCGTAGCTCTTGTCGTTGAATTCGTACGCCGTCCCATCCTCATTTATTTCGAGGGACGATATCATTTCATCACGGGAGGCATGGCTTGAAATACCATTTTCTATATCTATTATGTGGTATTTATTTGAAAATGAGAAGTACACGTAAGCATCTCTTCGCCTCTCCTTTATTGCGACCAAAACCTTTGATGATGGGTTGCCAAGAGATATGAGCATGCTGCATAGGAGTATAGATCTATCTATCCTATCTCCAGCCATAAATTTTATCGTCTCATCAGGCGTAAGCCAGAATTGTAGAGGCAGATTTATCTCGCGCACCTTGTCATGTACAAAATCATAAGCTATCTTCGCAGCCCTATTGAAATTATTTTCGTATACGTAAGGATCAAAAGCATCGCGTATCTCGCTAACAATCTCTACTACATTAGTCCCTCTTGGAGTCACAAGCCGCGGAAGCTCGGCTACTGATATCTCTTCTTTTTCCTCTATATAATCCTTGTAGCGCGATATGATAGCGAGGTAAATCTCGTTTAATTTTAAATCTCCTCCCTCCTGCGCTAATGGCTGCTTCATGATATACTATTTAACTGTTGCATAAAAAATACTTTTGATAAGCGGCGAGAAGGTGAAAAATAGGGAAATATCGGCAATCTTTGACGAGATCGCTCTAATGCTATCAATAGACGAGCGCCCAAACTCGCGTTTTGAGATACGAGCGTATCAGCGCGCATCCCTTTCGATATTGTCAATGCAAGAGCCAATTGAGCAGGCATATAAG
>JAJZLZ010000017.1:1621-5013 GCA_021850375.1 Microcaldota archaeon | reverse complement strand
CAAATCATAACATAGGAACTACTTTTGCGGGATCAATTTGGATACGGTACCAAAATCAATCATATTCCGCCTATAACCAGTCGGAGCAGATAGCATTGATAAAAGGCTCACCGCAACATGTGTATAACTTAAATCCAACATCAATTAATTCAATCTCTACTGGTTCTAGTCCGGATGCAATCGCATACAACCCAACAAATGGCTACATGTATGTCACAAATCTGCTTTCGGATAGTGTAACTATATTATATGGTACACAGGCTATTGCTTCAATTAATGTTGGCGAGCCTAGCTCCATCGCATACAACCCAACAAATGGCTACATGTACATTACGCACTCGGCCGCTGCTGGTATTGTAAGCGTTATCTCAAATACTACTACAGTTTCGTCATTTTCTGTTGGATCTTATCCTCGTTCCATCGCATACAACCCAACAAATGGCTACATGTATGTCGCAAATAAAGGTTCTGATAGCGTAAGCGTCATCTCCGGCACCACGCAGATCGGATCAATCAATCTTGGCGCTAGCCCGAGCGGAATCGCATACGACCCCACAGATGGCTACATGTATGTTTCAAATTTCGGAGGTACGGTAAGTGTAATCTCTGGAACAAATCTTCTAACATCAATTTCTGCTGGTTCTACTCCAGAGGCAGTAGCATATGACCCCTCAGATGGCTACATGTATGTCACTGATTACACTTCAGATGCAGTAAATGTTATATCTGGTACAACTCCAATCACATCAATTTCCACCGGTTATGGCCCGATAGGTATCGCATACGACCCGTCAAACGGCTACATGTATGTTGCTGATTCGGGTGGTGGTGAATTGAGCTTTATATCAGGTACAACACTTATTAAGTCTATTAGTATTGGCGGCAGTAATCCACATGCAATCGCATACAACCCAACAAATGGCTACATGTACGTTACGGATACTGGTTATAACACTGTAAATGTTATAGGGTAAATTATTGTAATTATTTATTTCTTGCAAAAACCACCATATCACGGCGTTTGAGTTCAGAGAAGAATAAATCTGAAGGAATTGCCAATTCTGATGGCAGAACTCCAGTGTAGTCTATCTTATTGTTTGCAATCATTTGCGCTATTATAGATGGTGGAACGCCTGTATCCCAGGCGCCTGCAGGTATGTTGTGTTTTTTATTTGTCTTAGCCTTGCAATATGCCACTATTCTTTTTGATTTGCCATTTTGCATGCCTGATATATCAACGCGCAGCAGCTCAATATCATTGAATTTCGTGCTGCTGTTTGGAACAAAGCGGTTCATGAGCATAACCGACAGCCTCCTGGGTGTGATTTTTTTGTCTTCAATCTCAATTTGCTCTCTGGAAGAGAAGCCCATATCAATTAGGAATTTTATCTTGTCTACAAATTCCCTGTCAAATCCTCCTCTGAAGCTGCATTCCTTTATGCCTCTGTCCTTGAATGTATTTGGCAGCGTAGCCACTTCAGAATGCAGCGTGTAAAAGCAGCTCTTTAAGCCGATTGGCTTTGGGAAATTAACACCAATGCTTCCACTTATTGGATCTGTAAATATGTGCTTTTTGTTTTTGAATACAGCAGGGCGCATAGAAAACTCGTCATAGAGCGTGTCTAGCGAATATGGCAGCATGAAAGGCATATTATATTTGGTGTAATCCCTATCTGCAAACTGTATATCTATTGAATCAATGGTCTCAAAGCCTTTGGCATAGTGCCCCGCCATTATATTTGTTATTCCGGGGGTTGAGCCACAGCCTAATATCGCCAAGAGGTTTTTTTTCTTGAATTTTGAATTTAATTTTAACTGTTTGAGCGTCATGTGGTAGAGGCCTCCAAGGTCAATATAGTGAACATTGTTTGCAAGTGCGCCTTGCATCGCCAAGAGGTTTACGTAGTAATTTGCGGAGTTTATCAGTACATTTGCCCCGTTAAGCTCGTCATTAAAGCTATCTACATCATTTGCATCTATGCGCGCACCTCTAATGCGCCTGCTTTTAAAGCTCTTGGCGAATGCATCTGCTTTGCTTTTATTCCTATCAGCAATTACTATCTCTCCTTTAAATGTCTCTGCAAGGTCTGTGCATATAACCCTGCCCATCTCGCCTGATCCTCCCAATACCACTATTTTCATATGCTCACATATAATTTTAAAACTCTATTTTGCATCTTTATTTTTGCCCCGCAAACTGCCGATAACAAACGTGTTTTGCGTCAAATACATGTCGACTTTAACATTCCCTGGGGCTATCAAGGCATAATCGCGCCCAAGCTTTTTAAAATCGATCATGTAGTTAAAGTATACAGTGCGCGTTGCGTTAGGGTTGGCATTATTGCCCTCTATTGCTTTTGCGGACTCTAATTCAAATGAGTCCTCTGATGCCATGAGCCGTTTTAGATGCATGGGCGTATGCCAGCCATATACATGGTAACTAGATGGGGCCTCGTTCTTCTGGTGTGATATGGCATCTCCACTCTTTTTGATGCTAAACATCTCATTCATTATGCCAGTGAACATGCCCTTATCATTTGGGCTGCCTACAAAACAGCTGCCATTATGTGCATCAATGCTGTTGCTTACAAATTCTCCTGTTTTAACGTCGCTAACGCTCATGAAGACCTTGCCGTTCTTTATCTGCGTGAAAAGATTGTACATCCCTCTTGGCCTTGCCTGCTCGTTAGGCTTTATGACCTTCTCGTAGAATAATTTTCCGCTCCGGTCAAACCTCTCGTTCACCGCGCTCATTTGCGTCTTGTCATTATTCTTTGTTTGGACAAGCACCAACTGGTACCAATACCCGCGATCGGTCATGCCGTTTAAGGTATTTGCAAATTTTACCTGCCTTCTTTCCTCTTGACTACCCGGCTCTACGGCTATATATAGTGTCTTGAATTTGCCTATGAAACCGACCGATTCCTGCTGATCGAGCAGCTTTAACTTATGCCCATAAAATGAAATATCCTGCTTTTGCTCATGCAATGCCATTTGCGTCTGCTGTTTTTGAGGCATTAGCACGGCAAGGCTTATGGATGATGCAACGCCGGCGTAAACAATAGCGACTTTGGCTGAAGTAGAAAATTTCTCCATTAATGCGCCAAGCCTAGACTGCCTTGGTATAGCGTCATTTTCGCTCTTGTCATAATCGATATTGGATCGAAATGCGCTGCGCTTTTGTTTTTCCATAAAATGCTAATCGCATTAGTTGTTTATAAAACTATTGTCAATTAAGAGAAATTATGCGCTGCGTTCTAGAACAAGTTGAGCGCCCACCAGCGGATGAATTTTCTTATATTGATGTTAAATCCGCTCGTATTCTTCTTTATGTCGTTTATCATCGCCTTATATAGTATCTTCTCCTGGGCATCCAATTTGCCCTCCTTGAC
>JAJZLZ010000017.1:0-1611 GCA_021850375.1 Microcaldota archaeon | reverse complement strand
CCTTGACTGTCTCTTGCTTTTTTCCATCGACTATTTGGGTATCTGTTTTGCTTATGACATCTTTTTTGACCATCGAGTACCATTCATCAAGCGAGCTTCCACTGTAGTCCTTGTCTTTTAGTATTGACATAACGTCCTTCATTGTGTATTTTCTTATCTTATGCTTCTCAAACTCGTGCAGAAGCGGAAGCATTGCGGCCTTGTCCGCTACCCTTTCTATATCTGCGGGGCTGTATCCTATTGTTGCGCGCGCAAGCCTGCCGTAGCTAAGCCGGCCTGCCGGCTTGTTGCGCGTGTAATATTTAAATAGCATCTTCCTGTCGCTGTATGTGGGCGGCTTCAAATAGACGCTGTCTCCAAATCTGCCGCTCCTCTTTAGAGCAGGGTCTATATCCCATGGGTTGTTGGTCGCGCCTATTACAAATATGCCTTCGGGGTTGCTCTCAACTCCGTTCATCTCTACAAGGAACTGGTTTACCGCAAGGCGCATCGCAGAGCTGCTGCCTCCGCCATCTCCACCGTCTCCTCCCCTTTTGACTCCAAGCGCGTCCAGCTCGTCGAAGAATATGATGCATGGCGTGTTCTTTCTAGCCTGCTCAAAGAGCGCATGCAGGTTCTTTTCGGTATTTCCGGTATACATGTCAACTATCTGGTTGACCCGCGCGATTATGACATTTGCGCCCGCTTCGCCCGCAACGGCCTTTACTATATGCGTTTTTCCTACTCCTGGTGGTCCATATAGCAGCAGTCCAACACCAAGCTTTTTGCCATAGCGCTTGAATAAGTCAGGCCGTCTAATTGCCAAAACTACATTGTCTTGCAGATATTTCTTTGTCTTGTTCAGACCTATTACGTCCTTGAATCTGACATCGGATTTGAAGAATGCGACCTTTTTTATCTGCCCCTCTTCAATTACCTCTTTTTGCTCATCATTCACCGCCTTTGTTTGAGGAGATACCATCCCCGTGCCGCCCACTGCAGCATTTGCGCCAATTTTGCCTGAGTCGACGTGCATTAGCGCATCTATGCGCTCTAGGCGGTTCTTTGCTTCGGCGTAATCCGGATTATTGGAGAGAGATTTCTCATACCAGTAGCGCGCGCCGAGCAGATCGTTTTTGCTCTCGGCCATATCTCCTATTAAAAGAGGAGCATCAGCGCTAGTTGGCTGCAGCTCGATTACCTTCTCAAGGTCTGCCCTTGCTTCCTGGAACCTGTTCATCACGCGCTCGGTTAATGCACGGTTGAAGTATGCATCCGCATACTTAGGGTCTATTTTTATAGCCGCTTCAAATTCCTGCAGCGCATCCTCAAACTTGCTAGATTCAAAAAAGCTATTGCCCTTCTTCCAATGGTCTTTGGCAATAGGGCTTACCTGCACAATGGCATCGCCTTGCGGTGGCTTGCCTTCAGGTTCGGGCATTTTTATCGCTAATAACCTAGCGTTAAACCTATAAATATCTTACTCAATTCTAGCTATGTGCTTTTTTTGCCTAAAACTCTATCAAGCAGGCAATTTAGCATGAGGTCAACCTCTGATATGTGCTCATTTTCCCTTGGCAAATTGGCAAATTTAATATGCGCAAATGATCTTGCAACCTCCTTCGCCTTAGC
>JAJZLZ010000061.1 GCA_021850375.1 Microcaldota archaeon | reverse complement strand
GAGATATTGCAACTACTAATATGCTTTGAAGAACTGCTGTCGTTCCGCCTCCAAAAATCCTGCCAATTATAATCGATGTTCGTGAATTTGGTGTTACAAGTATCTCCTTTAAAAAGCCAAATTGCCTATCCCAAAGCACCGCAGATCCAGTAAATATCGAAGTGAATAGCAAAGACATGCCAACTATTCCTGGAACTATAAAGGCAAAATAACTCTCGCCACTGTTTAGATGCACAAGGCTTCCAAGGCCCAGGCCAAGGCCCAACAAAAAGAATATAGGCATCATTAGCATTCCGACTATTCTAGAGCGCGCTCGAATAAACCTCTTGATGTCTCTTAGCCATAAAACATATATCGCATTTGTATCCATTTTATCGCCTGTTAAACCTGCTGCGCATGGCTCTCATTTGATCCTTTGCCGTTCCCGCCTCTTCGCGTATAATCTTACCCGTATAGTGTATGAAAACATCCTCCAGGCTCGGTTTGTGCAGATTTATGGCAAGTATATCTATGCTGCTCTTCTCGGCCATTAGCACTATGCTCGCGATCTTTTTCTCCCCGTCTTCAACGGTTATATCAACAAAATTTTCATGGGTAGAGACCGTTTTAACCCATTTTGTAGATTTTAGCATCTTAACTAGCACATCTTTGCTGCTATTTTCTATTTGCACTGATATTACATCTCCGCCAAGCTTGTTTTTCAACGCCTTTGGAGTGTCTAGTGCTACTACCTTTCCGCTATCTACAAAAGCGACGCGGCCACACAGGTAATCCGCCTCCTCGATATAGTGGGTTGTTAGAATAACTGTTGTTTTCTTCAATTCGTTTAGTTTCTTTATATACTCCCATATGTGCCTTCTTGTCTGCGGATCTAATCCGACAGTGGGCTCATCTAGAAACAGTATCTTAGGCTCGTTTATAAGCCCTCTGCCAATTTCTAGCCTGCGCTTCATGCCGCCCGAATAATTCTTAACAAGTACGTCTGCTTTGTCCTTAAGCTCAACTAGCTTTAAAACTTCATCTATCTTCTTTAGTCTCTGCGGCTTTCCTATATTGTATAATATCGCATGGAATTCAAGGTTCTCCCTGCCTGTTAATTCATCATCAAGCGAGGGGTCTTGAAATATTATCCCTATGCATTTACGTATTTCATTTTGCTGGGAAAGCATGTCATATCCCGCTATCTTTGCACTGCCAAAAGTAGGCAAAAGAAGAGTAGTTAGCATCTTTATTGTGGTGGTTTTGCCCGCACCGTTGGGGCCCAGCAATCCGAATATCTCACCCTCTTTGACTTCAAAAGATACTTCATTGACGGCAGTCAATGCACCATATTTCTTAACTAATTTGTTAACCTCAATAATTTTCATAATGTCCCCCAATTGCATTATTATAATAGTTTAATAGTAAACTATTACATGAAAACAACTAAATACTTTTATAAAAACAGTTTGCATTGCATAAAAATTATATCGCACAAAATAATGGAGTTAGCAATTAATTCTTTTGGCCGCGGCAGATAACAACGTAGGCAGACATCACCGCTTTTAATCTATATTGCTGAATATTTAACTGCGTACTGTTTACTTTACAAATTTCATATATATCCTTCTATACTGCAAAAACACAGATATAATTAGAACTGCGACTATTGCAAGGTATATGTATAGAAATGCACTTGCAATTCCGTGACTCTTTACGCTTGACCCTATGCTTATGGTCAATATTAAACTTAAAATTCCAAGAAATGCAACCACCAATGAATGAACAGTAAATATCATGCTAAACGCTAAACTCTGATTGTTCGTGCCCTTCTTATCTTTAATACGATAAAATAATGACGGCAGGTTCATTAGATATGGGTATTTTTCAAACATTGTGTATCTGTATCTTATTATCAAAATAGTCAACGCTAAAACGCATGTGAATATGAGAGGCACTATAAAAATTATTGCGCTCTTAACTGTTAAAACAAAATAATATGCCCCTGCAAGCCAGGCAAAAAAAACAAACAGCACTCCAAGTGATATTAGAGCCTTTGCCATGCCCTCCAAACCATACCGCTTAAGAACTCTATTGGCCATAGATGTGCGGCTCAATTATAATATATATACCTTTGGCAGCTTGCTACACAGAATATTATCTAATTTTCACTTATAGATATGTAGATACCTAGTGAATTTATCTACAAGCTATTTGCCGGTTTTTTGAGCTCAATGTCCAAGACCACTTCTATCTCCTTTGCGGAATATGTGCGTACGGTTCTGTTAAATAGCAATTTTACTTTAAAGTTGCAGCTATGTGCATGCTCTTTTATGCGCTTCCATGAATCAGCAACTATAGAACTTGCATCCCCAAAAATATATATATGTATTATTGATTTGCACTTTGAGACATTGAAAGCTGCATCCAAAAAATCAATGCTAGACCATGGCAGAGGCATTATTACCCTGTCAAAGCGATCTTTATACAACTTCCATTTTTTGGCGACATCGCCCTCCAACGCCTCCACATTCTTAAGTTTGTTTAATCGTATATTATCTTTCATCCTCCTATAGGCGTATGGATTTTCTTCTATCGCCACAACATGCGAGCCTTTATGCGTCTTTGCTATCTCTATTGCAAATGGCCCGACCCCGGCAAACATTACAATCACGCTCTCGTTATTCGAAGAGTTGTTTATTATGCGAGATCGCTCAAATGATAGCTTGCTAGAAAAGAACGTTCTTCTTGGGTCAAACACAAATTCGCATCCATTTTCCTTGTATTTAACTACCCACTTTCTGTCCCCGCATAGGTATCTGAGCTTTCTGATTCTAAACCTTCCCTGCACTGGCCCAGCCTTTGCTAAAACGGTCTTTATCCTGTTGTTTGATCGGATTAGTTTTAGCCCCATCTCCTTTTGCTCCAAAATTGTGCCGCTGTGCTCTATTATGGCAGTAGAACCTAACAGTTCATACCCTATTGGAGGAGGGGTTGCGCCTGCCTTTTTTTCTGATTTTTTATATATATTTTCCATAAAACCAATCAATAGCGCCTTACGATAAGCTTTTTAACTTTTACATACTTAATCTCTATAACTTATATAAGGTTAGCTTCAAGTATGCGAGCTAGAATCTTATGTAATTTAATAACACATTGGAGTGATTTGATTGTATTTTGTAGTTAAAGTGACATCCGGCCAGGAGCGCATAGCAGCCAATCTCATGCAGAACAAGGTTGCAGAATCTAACCTGCCAATATATTCTATAATCGTTATAGATGGCATGAGGGGGTACATAATAGTTGAAGCAGAGGATGAGGTGTCTTGCAGGCAGTTTGTTACAAAAGGCAAGAACATACGTGGAGTTCTGCCTAAGGCTCTAGCCGAGGAGGAGGTCAAAAAACTCATAGAGAAGAAGGTTGAAGTCGTAAAGCTAAGCAGCGGAGACATCGTAGAGCTAACTTCAGGCCCGCTGAAAGGCTATGAAGCGAAGGTACTCAAAGTTGACGAAGCAAAAGGAAGCATAGTTGTTGAACGGCTTGACGTTGTAGTTCCTATAGCTCTCACTGTTAAGATGAGCACGGCAAAACTGGTTAAAAAATCTGAGAATGTTTAATAGGTAGTTTTATGAGCGAAGTTGTAATTTCAGGATTAGTCGAGGGCGGAAAGGCAAGCGGAGGTCCTCCTCTGGGCCCAGCTCTTGGCCCTCTTGGCGTAAACATAAACAATGTTATAGCGGAGATAAATTCCAAGACAAAGATGTATGACGGGATAAAGATACCTGTAAAGGTGATTGTAAATACATCGGATAAGAGTTTTAGGATTGAAACCGGCTCACCGCCAACCAGCGCGCTTATACTAAAGGAGCTCGGCATACAGTCAGGCGCAAAAGCAAAAGATGAGGTAGTTGGAAATATAACATTAGAGCAACTTGGCAAGATAGCAAAGTCAAAGGAGAGCAGGCTCTTTGGCAATACCCAGCAGGCGCGCATAAAGCAGGTGCTCGGCACATGCAAGAGCATGGGAGTAAAATGCGACAACGAGGATCCGCGCGTCATAATAAAGAAAATAAACTCTGGAGAGATAAAAATCTAGAGCCATATTTCCTTTATAAAAAGTTGCGTCGCATATACGGCAGTATGCATGAATGGTGGCCAGCCAATTCAGCTCTTGAGGTATTTGTCGGTGCAATTTTAACACAGCAGTCTAATTGGAAAAACGTCGAAATTGCTATATCAAATCTGAAGCGCAATAAACTTTTAGACATGCAATCCATCTGCAATGCTAATATATGGCAGCTTGAGCGCAGTATTAGGCCTTGTGGATTTTATAGGCAAAAGGCGCGCAGATTAAAAAGCATCTGCTCTGCCATAGATAGCGAGTTCGGCTCATTTGAAGGGCTATTATTATATAAAACAGAAAAAATCCGGGAGATTTTGCTGCAGTATACAGGAATAGGCCCGGAGACCGCAGACGACATTGTGCTCTATGGATTTTCTAGGGCAAGCTTTGTAGTAGATATGTATACAAAGAGAGTAATGTCACGGCTTGATAGTTCGTTTAGAGAGAAGAGTTATTATGATTTGAAGGCGTATTTTGAATCCGGCCTGCCTAATGACCCAATAATATACAAGCGTATGCATGCTTACATAGTTGAGCTTTCTAAGACGAACTGCAAAGCCAAACCTAAGTGTAACAACTGTCCGTTGAATGTCATATGCGAACACCACCTTTTTAACCAGATAAATTGAGGGGAGATAAAAGGGAACATATAAATACTACATAATTCAAATTATATACTGTGATATATATGACAACTCAAACAACAAACTCACATAATAAATCTTCAAACAATTCAAACGCGCTGTGGGGGCGCATAAGAACAGGTGCGACTATAGCAGCAGTTGCCGCAGGTGTGTCTTTAGGGGCGCACCAGAATGTGGAAGCATTTGGGTTTGGCGGTGTAGACATTGGAATAAGCAGGTTTGGGAATCATACGGCATTTTCAGTAGGGGGAGTCGCAAATTTCATAGGGAGAAATTCCGCGTTTTCAATAGGAGGCAATGTAGGTAATTATGGATATAACAACTATCAGCCAAGTTATGTAGGAATACCATATCCTGCAAGTCAGTATGCACCTTCTTATGGAGGTAACAACTATCAGCCAAGTTATGTAGGAATACCATATCCTGCAA
>JAJZLZ010000026.1 GCA_021850375.1 Microcaldota archaeon | reverse complement strand
ATCTCGAATGGGCGGCCAGCATATAGAAGGCACAATCATGCCAATTGACGAGAACAGTACGCATAGGCCGTCATATATACGATGATGCTATATTTCAAACGCGCGGGTATAGTCTAGCCTGGTAGGACACGGCCTTCCCAAACTTAGGAAAGAGGCTGTAACCCGGGTTCAAATCACGGTGCCCGCATATATAAAATAGTTTTCAAACATATTATATGTGGTGATATTAATGGCGTTGCGACAATTTGCCAAAAATAGTCAGGATCCTGATAAAACAATAAGAGAACTATTACGCAACGCAAGATCCTGGTCAGCTAAAACAGTGGACATTGAAAACTCTAGAAATATCCTTATACTGCGCTGCGATATGTCTGGTCGGGAGGGGAATAATAAAAGCGTTACTTTTAGGGTCTCAGGGGAGAAGATGGACATAATATCAAACGGCCAAAGGCTGCTGTTTTTGGAGCATCAAAACGTTAGGAAAATCTACGATGACCTAATAAATGCAAGATTTAACCGCGCACAAGAAGGAAGCGTTGAGTGGTCTAAGGTAAATGAGCTATTTATGGGTCTTCATAAGCGGCTTGGCAGTGGAGAGTAGGTATGTAAATATCCCATTTTTATGGAAAGTTCCGCTATTTCGAAACTATTTTAAACCTATACTTCGCTACTCTATTACGGGTTCTCTAAAAAAGAAGGTCGTAAAAACTGGTCGTCTTGCCAGCGTGTATCTACGCGCTGGCCTATTCCTCTTTTATATTTCAAGTTAATCTAAACTATCCTATGTGCCAGATGCATTTTCATATGGCGCAAAGCATAAAATAACAATTAAACTACTCGGGCAATTTAAGCTTAAATATCTATTCATTCAAATTCATAGTACTGATTTCTATGGCTAAGGAGAAGATCGCAAGAGAGCTAGAAGACCTTCCAGGCATAGGCGAAACTACAGCCGAGAAGCTGCGATCATTAGGCGTAGACACGCTAGATAAAGTCGCGACCATGACTCCGCATGAGCTTGTAGAGATGGCGGGGGTCGGGCTTGAATCCGCAAAGAAGGCGGTGCAGATGGCCAAGGAGTCGACTACAATAGACTACCAGACTGGCAGTGCAATATACGAGCGCCGCAAGGAGATAGGTAGGATAACAACCAGCGCCAAGAGCCTAGATGAATTAATCGGAGGTGGCGTTGAGGTCGAATCAATAACAGAGGCATACGGACGCTTTGCAAGCGGCAAATCTCAGCTCGGGTTCCAGCTGAGCGTAGATGTGCAGTTAAAGCGCGAGGAAGGCGGGCTTGATGGCGGCGTGCTTTTTGTAGACACCGAGGGCACATTCAGGCCGGAGCGCATAGAGAGCATCGCAAAGGCAAAGGGCCTGGACGCAAAGGCGGCACTTGAAAATATAATAGTTGTAAGGGCGATGACAACCAACCAGCAGCTGCTCACAATCGAGCGTGCGGATAAGCTGGTTGAGGAGCACAACATAAAACTCATAGTCGTAGATTCGCTCACATCGCTCTTTAGGTCCGAATTTGTCGGCAGGGGCGCACTTGGAGAGCGCCAGCAAAAGCTAAACCAGCATATACACAAGCTGCAGATGCTCGCAGACAAGCATAAGCTAGCTGTGTACATAACAAACCAGGTCATGGACAATCCGGGCATACTATTTGGCGATCCTACCACCCCAATAGGTGGAAACATACTAGCCCATGCCGCGACCACGAGGCTGTATCTAAAGAAAAGCAAGGAGGAGAAGCGAATCGTGCGCCTTGTAGATTCTCCAGAGATGCCTGAAGGGGAATGCGTTATGAAGATAACGCCAGACGGAATAAGAGAATGATATAATGCTCTATCTGGTAGGTAGCGGCCTATCTTATGAAGAATTGCCCCAAGGAGCAATTGAAATATGCAAGAAATGCGACGAAGTTCTATTAGAATCCTATACCAGTATAATAGATCCACGCACAATAACTGCGCTAAAATTCCAAATTCCACCCGAAAAGATAGGGAACATAAAACGGGGCGGTATGGAGGAGCATCTAAAAGAGCTAATAAATAAGGCCAAATCGCATGACATAGCAATACTAATAGGCGGGGATCCGCTCATCGCTACGACGCATAAGATACTATTCATAGAGGCTAAAAAGCAAGATGTTAAAATAAAAACCCTGCATGCATCATCAATAATACCATCGATTATCGGCGAATGCGGGCTGGACTTTTATAGGTTCGGACAGTGCTGCACAATACCGAGATGGAGCGAGCACTACAAGCCGATTTCTTTTTATGAGACTATTTTTACTAATATGCAGCGCAAACTGCACACCATACTGCTGCTGGACATAGACCCTATGACTATGGATTCAATGCCACCAAGCCAGGCTGTAAAGATTTTAGAAGAGGCAGAATTTGCCTACAAGAAAAACATAATCTCAAATAACACTATGCTAATGCTATTTCACAACATGGGGCGGGATGGCGCATACAAAAAATTTGCAAAGCTCTCTGATTTGAAGCTTTCTACGGATTTAGGCTCTAATATACTAATTCTTCCATCAAATATAACTGATATCGAGCGCGAGGCGCTGGAGTCTATTTTGTGATATGATGGCGCTTGACATAACCTTTAACGGCAAAACCAAAGCAATTTACGTTGACGACCAGTCCACAAAGGACATACTCTTCGACAGTTTTTTCGGCAATAAATCTGGCGGCGTGCTTTATTTGAGGCCCGAAGAGGCGCTATACTTAATCGACGCAAGAAAAGCCGTGTGCCTTGAGGATGGCAATCAAATCAGCTTTACTCACCTAGCATCGCAATTTAATAGCAAGCTGATGGTGCGCTACACAACATACAAGGATTGGAGGGATAGGGGCCTTGTAATACGATACACCCAAGATGAGCGCCGTCGCAGCAGCAAGGACGCGAACATAAAGATATACAAGTCCTCCCCAAGACCTATAAAATACAAAGCAGACGGCATATTCTTCGAGGAGAATCTGACAACCATTATAGAAGAGGATAAAGCGGCAATGGCACTATACGACGACTACTGGTTTGGCCAGTATGGCACATACAAGGTCCGCGGACATGGGCGGTTCAATAAATTAGACATATATGAAACAATATTTCTCTTAGAGGCAGGAGCATTGAAAATCAGAAACGTATCGCCGGGTAAAATAAAAAAAATCGCACTCAAGAGAAGAGAGGACTTTTTGAAGCTATATGAGGTATACAAGGACTGGAGGCGTCGCGGTTATGTCATAAAGACAGGATTTAAGTTCGGGACTCATTTTAGGGTGTATTTCCCGGGCGCAAAGCCAATGTCTGAAGGGGAAAAATGGGTCCACTCAATGCATGTCATACAGGTCTTTCCAAGGGATGCGAAGCTCTTGATATCTGAATGGGCAAGGGCCATAAGGGTTGCGCATTCGGTCCGCAAGACATTCATTCTTGCAATACCTGGGAAGACCAGGCGCAAGGCGATGGACATGGACTTTATCTTATATCACAGGGCAAACAACAACATAGAATCTCCAACCACTTCTCCTCCGCGCTTTGGAATGCTTTCAATCAGCGAAGAGGAGTACATCGGGGGAAGCGAACTTTCTGCAATAATAAATATGGCAAAAAAGGAGCGCATGGAACTTGTTATCGCAATAGCCGACAGGGAGACTGCGGTCACCTACTATAAGGTCAGGCGCATAAGCCTTGAGGGCAGCAAATACGAATACTATGAAATTGACTGGATGCAGCCGTGATATCACAAGCTGTTGTTTCAACTTGCATTATATGCTATAGGCGCTGATGAATATTTATATTTCAATATCTCTCCAGCCCCTCCGCTCCCACCATTAGAGCTGGAGTTTGTAGTCAAATTATCGCATACAACATCTCCAAGCCCGCCTGCGCCGCCAGAAGTATTTAAATATCTATTTAATTTTATCGAATTCTTATATGCAAGCAGTATGCTGCCGCCTCCTCCCCCGCCGCCACCGCCGCCGTCGTATCCATAGCTGCATGCGCCATTTCCTCCCCTGCCTCCTGAAGTATCTATGTTTCCAAATATGGATATATTACTTGCCTGGATATACACTCCAAGCCCGCCTGCGCCGCCAGATCCTCCGCCATTGCTATCGCTGTTTGCGCCATTTCCTCCCGATCCTCCGGATAGGAAATTAGAAATGCCCCCAGATGACCATGAACTTATTAGATAGTTATTAATCTGCAAAAATCCGGCGGAGCTGCCATAAAATCCATTGGTGGAATTTGGGCCGCTAGATCCTGTTCTTCCCCCAAGAGCTGTCGTATTCTGGCCGCGGCTTCCAAATACTGGATCTGCCAAATTAGAATAATTTTTATACAAACTAAGGTTGCTATATTTCGCGCCTCCTCCCCCTCCGCCTGCGCCTCCATAAGATCTGCTCAAATTCATGTATGCTTGATGCGTTGTGGTGTTTATGTTGCCGTAGTCTGTGAAGTTGTTTAGGGCTATAAATTCATAGCCGTATGTTGTGATATTGACGCCCGGCTCTATTAGTATATTTATTGCAGATACATTGGACGATAAAGAGGTGTCGTAGCTAAATACTAGCGTGTTGGCAGGATACTTAGGTGCGGGCGGCGCAGTGGTTGTATAAGTTGTCAGAATGGTGGTAGAAATGCTAGTGCTTGTGGTGTTTATAGTGCTTGAAACGTTTAGATTGAAATAATTTGCGCTCGTAGAGTTGGCAACATTTGCAGGTTTATGCGTAAATATAAGATATGAAACAATAGCTATTACTATAATAATTACAATGATCACTACTGCAGCAAACCTATTACCTAACGCCATTCAAACACTACATTTTATTGCCATGCCAAATTTAAAGACTTTGCTAAATGTTATATAAAGCGCCAAACTCAATCAAACGCGCATTTATCAAAAAAAGAATTATGATTTCTGCAGCAGAAATATTATAAACACCGGTATTTTACTGTGCCTGTAATAGTGTGAAGGGTCAATTGTTTTTGCCCGTATTATAGGGGTGGGCTCACAAATTTCAAGTATCTTAAAATTGGACTTTATTATTGGCCCCATCATATCCTTAAATGGCCGGTGGAAATACTTTATCTTCATCCATCCAAACCACTTATCTTGTATTACCCTATTTTTGAAGTAATCTCCGAAAATCTTATATGTTCCTTTTTTTTGGGAGTATTCATAACCTAATAATTTTGTCGTTTTTATACCACGCTTAATATATCC
>JAJZLZ010000002.1 GCA_021850375.1 Microcaldota archaeon | reverse complement strand
AACGTTGACGGAAAGATAAAGAAGTATTTTGAGGTATATGTCGTTTGCAGAGAATGCCACAAGCCGGATACGCACTTAGAAAGCGGAGATAAGGGAGTATACTTATCATGCGAGGCATGCGGCGCTAGATACTGGATAAAGGGCTATTGATGCTTTACTGATTTATGGTAATTTTATGGCAAGGAAACCTAATTACGATACACGGCGTGGAACGCCAATAGAGGCAAACACGAAAATGCCGGGCAATGGAGAGGTGATAGGCAAGGTCGCGCGCATAGCCGGCGCTACGAAGTTCTTTGTCTCTTGCTCAGACCACAACGAGAGGCTATGCACAATACCAGGCAGGCTCAGGCGCAGGTTCTGGATAAAGGAAGGAGATGTTGTCATAGTTAAACCATGGATAGTGCAGAGTGATAAGCGGGGAGACATCATGTGGAGATATAGCATGCTTGATATAAACAGGCTAAAAGACAGGCATATGCTAGATGAAGTTTGAACAATTGAATGATTTACATGGAATCTGAATTTAAAAGCCTAAGAGAGCGCATGATTCGCGGCGCAAAGCAGGGCATAGAGATATCTTATAAAAATGAGGAGCACATATTGATGCAGGCGATAAATGCATACAACGAGACCAGCAGGTCGTATAATCTCTTATTTGAAAGGCTATCAGAATGGTATGGAATATATTTTCCCGAAATTAAGATACAAAACCCAAAGACACTCGCCCAGCTAACTATACATATGCTCTCAAAAGAGCCAGATAAAGAGGAAATTTTAAAGATAGTAGAGGACGAGGGAAAGGCAGATAGCATAATATCAAAGGCGCAGGCGACCATCGGCAGAAAACAGGAGGGAGACGAGGCACAAGCGATAATGGCATTTGCCAAAATGGGCATCGAGATGCAAAATACGCTAGATAACATTGGAGAATACATAAAGAGCGCATCTGGGCGGATTTTGCCTAATACTACATACTTAACAGACGAGCGCATAGCTGCCGAGCTGCTCGCAAAGGCAGGGAGCTTGGAGAGGCTTGCGACAATGCCTGCGGGAACAATACAACTGCTCGGCGCAGAAAAGGCATTATTTAAGCACATCAAATTCGGCTCAAAGCCGCCAAAATACGGGATATTGTTCAAAGTGCCGCAGGTGTCCAACGCGCAAAAGGAGCGCAAGGGCAGGATAGCTAGGCTGTATGCCACAAAGATCAGCATCGCCCTTAAGGCGGATTATTTCACAAAGAACTTTATCGCCGAATCGCTTAAGGCAAACATAGAAAGCTCAATAAAGCGCATAAACGAAAAGGAGATAAAACCGCGCAAGCAAAATAGCCAGCAGTGGAAAAGGCCAGATAGGAATGAATTTAGGCGCGATTACAAAGATGGCAGGGAAAATTCATTTAGAGGCGGCGGCAGAAGGCAGGGCGGCAGGCATGGCGGAAGGAACAATAGCAGAAGGAACTAATAATTGGAATCTGCAGGCTTATTGTATTGGCCTCATATTATAACAAGCATTAAATTGCCGGCGATAATCGCACATACCACCGCAACAAATATCGGGAGCGCAAGAGGTATCGCATTTCTATAGAGAGGAAACTTCTTTTCCAAATTCTTCTCCTTCATCTGCGCGATAATCTCTTTTGTCACAAGCCTATCGAACTTTGGGACAATCTTCTTTGCCTGCTTTATCTCCTCCTGGCTCATGAGGTTGAACGCGATTATGTCTCCTTCGGTAAATTCGTGGTAGCTAGACATCACCACCATCGCAGAGGTTATAGGGCCCTCAAATAGCATGACTACGGCGGATGATACGCCAAGCAATAGAAGAATCGCTGCGCCATATAGTGTTATATTGAATTTTAGCGCTAAAAATGATGCAAAGCCCATGTACGCGGCTGAAATTATTATCAGCTTATATAGATCTAAGCGTTTTATGCGTTCGAATGATTTTCGATGCTTTATAAAAGCCTTTGGAAGGTAGTATATTGGCACCATTATTATTGCAATAATTCCGGTATTTATTAGAAGCGAGATTGCAAACGGCAGGCCGTATTGATTTATGCTGGGCAATAAAATTGCCGCTTGCTGTATTGGAATTACCATTGCAATTGCTGCAAACTCTATTATGTCAGCTGCGCCTATCTGTCCGCTTCTATATATGGCATAGCCAATACCAAGTATTGCAACAGCAATTAGATATGTCTGCGCATCAAGCATTATGCTGCCAGAGAATAGTGCCGCAATTGCGCCTATTGCAAGGGTCGCATACGCATATGCTTCTGGCACATTGCGCTTGTTGAATATGTCAAATAGCATGTATATGAAAGCTATAGTGACTGCTAAAATTATCCTGATTGATGTGGCGTCCATTAAAACCGCATAAAGGATGGCAAGCAAGATATAATAATATTGTTGCGCATGCGTGCAACGCCTCTGCGCCAATTAATGTTGCACATAAATTTGCAATACATTCAAGCTTTTAAATATTTCCATACAATATAGATTGATTAAATGGTAATTGACATCCTACCGCTTCTCCAAATTCCAAGCGCTATAAACAACTACGTCTCTGCTGGCTCAATATACACCGAAGAGACGCTAGCAGTAGTCACGCAATTACTTGTCATACTTGCGATATCAATGCAGATTGCACGTGGCTATTTCCTGCGCGTTCTTAGAAAATTCACTCTCAGAATGGCGGCAGACGTATGGTGGCTCATGTTCATTGTGCTTCGCGACGCCTCGATATTTCTCGTTGTCTTTTTAGGATTCCAGTTCTTCTGGCCGGGCACATACCAAGACTATGCAATAGCTGTTCCATTCCAGCCGCTTGCGATTGTATTCTTCGCATTCGCACTGGTTGTTTTGCTAATAAAAGATACGGACGAGGATCCACTGTATAACAGCGTGCTTACGATACTTGTGTTAATAGGCGCTGTACTCTACATAACAGGAACGGTGTTTGTTACCGAGAGCGCAGCCTCGCTTGCAATCTTGCCCCCAACAGTTGGAACAAGCAGTTCCAATATATGGGGATTCATGCTCAACACGTTCAGTTCTCAGAATAATCCGGCGCTTGCAATATATACATTTTACGCATGCTTTGGGCTGCTCTCGCTTGCAGGCCTTATTGCAATAGCCTACTCATTTAAAGGAGGCATACCAAGAAAGAGCATAGAAACAGTAGCAACCCCGATAGTAAAGCATGCGCCCCAGCCAGCAGCGCCGCAATCAATGCAACAGACGACACAACAACTTAGCCAGCAGGATGTGCCTCAAAAGGCGGATCAGAATAATAGCGCTTGATTTTATGGCATTCACGTTCAGCTTTGATAAGAACGTATGCATACAGTGCGGAGCGTGTGGAGATGTATGCCCGGTCAATACTCTTGACTTTACAAGGCCGCGTAAGAAAACAGTCGAAAGCACAAAGGACACAAACGAACTAGACCTTGATATGACAGAATACCCCATACAGGTAAACAAATGCATAGGGTGCATGATATGCCAGGAGGAATGCCCAGTTTCATGCATAACAATACTAAAATCAGATAAAGAACCGCAATATGCGCAGCTGCAAGGGCCTCAAAAGACAGAGGAGCCCGCCAAGGATGAATTCTCGCTTTCTAGTTATACAAAAACGCGCCCAACAAAAGCAAAAGTCAAGGATCCTTGGGGGCGGCTATATACATACATACCAAGAAGAAGAAAGAGCCAGAGCGGCACATGGAACGAGCCTGACATGAAATAATGCCAGGCGCATCCATTAGCTTGTATGCTGATATTATTTTTTGTATTTCTTATATGCAGCCTCCACCTTGTTCCAGTCGATGTTTGCCACAAGCACATCAAGATATGCAGCTCTATCCGGACCGAATTTATGATAGTATGCATGTTCAAACACATCTGCTGCAATTAGAGGGACACAACCCACCAATCCGCCCTGATTATGCGCATCAAACATAAAATTGCGTATTTTGCCATCTGTTAATACATCTATTGATGTCACAACCCATCCGCGTCCACTTTTGCCAGCCGCAAGAAAATCCACCTTCCATGCATCAATTGACCCAAAGCTAGAATTTATCGCCTTTATAACTTCCATTGAGTCATTGTATTTCCCATCTCCACCCATAGTGGACCAGTACACCTCATGCAAAAGCATCCCGTTGCCGTTCCACGTCTCCTCAAGCTTCAGTGCCCTGTATGCGCTATAGTTAACATTAGCCTTCGAGCGGTCAACGCTATTTAGTTCCTTTTCTATCTCGTTTCTCTTGTTTACATATCCGGCATAGTGCTTGTCATGGTGCCATGTATAAGTCTGTTCATCCATAACTGATAAAAGCTTTGCCTGCTCAAGAGGCATTTTCTTAACTTCGTAGTTGCCTTCAGAATTTCCCATTAACTCACCTCTACTATTATCTCACGTTAGAGTTAAAAATATTACACGGTTATTTCATTTCTTTAAAGCCAATAAAATCATATGCTCTATGCGGTGTTTGTTTAGGATTATACACACTAAAGCACCCATGGACTCTGTGATATATTCAAGTATTGCCATCCGACAAAAAAAGGCTTAGTTGAACGACCTTGCACATTAATGTAGTATCAATCCTGTCCTCTAATCTTTACCATACTCCTATTCATCATATCTCTTATCCGCAGAGAACAATCACTTGGAATTTTCCCTCCTGTTATACCCAATCAAGAAATAGAACAATCCTGTATTATACTTTTTCACATAAAATGTAAAACTTGACTACTATAGTTCTCTTTACTTTATCTTAGATATACAAGCGCGGTGGATTTGCAGCCTAATCAGTTTTAAGGTGAGCTTCAATGGGTTGTGCGTCGTATAATCCTATGCCAATGCTTATGTATTATACAAAGGATGTTGAAGACAATTAATCATCTATATTACCAATATGTTTGTAATGTTGTCTTTTACTTCCTATGTATACTAATTCAAAAATCAAAACATCGACCATGCCGTCATCAAGGTTCGAATTGATGTTAGAAGTGTGCGTTTGGTGACATCCTCCCACCCGTAAACGTGTGGGCTTCCTCTGCTTTCATGCAATCATTGCATCCCGCAAAGGATGTGTTTTATTAGTTCTCAGTTCTTTGAGGACTGCCCCCTGTTGAGGTCTTACATTCTCTCCCTGAGCGTGACTTCCCCCTTGTCCAGAGGTAGCTCTATTGAGTATGTTTATGCTTGCGTTTATATCCCTGTCCTTCTGCATACCACATCTATTGCAGATGTATATTCTTTTTGATAGTGGCATCTCCTGAATGTTGCCAC
>JAJZLZ010000016.1 GCA_021850375.1 Microcaldota archaeon | reverse complement strand
CAGACATCGGCAATATCTGCCGCGAAGCCAAAAGCGCGGCGCTCAAGATGGCTATAAAGGAGGGCAAAGACATCTTGGTGAGCGAGGGCAGCATAGCGGCGTTGATTAAGGAGATGAAGCCATCAGCCCCTGACTCGCTGCTAAACGAGTATAGGATATTTCTGGCTAAGTACGGGAAGAGATGAGCTTGCCAAAGGACTCATTTGATAATACCCTTGAATAGTCGCTAGCTGTTATGAGCTTTGTGCCTTTAACGTCCTTTACGCTTGCAAACTCCAGCTTTATTATGCTATTTAGTCGCATCCTTGCGCTCGCAAGGGCGGAGGAGCCCCAAAAAGATGCATTCGCTACTGTGGTTCCATCGCTCACTGCGCATTCGCAGACTGCTATCTGCCCGCTTCTATTTATGCGCTCAATGTGCCTTATCGCGCCTATCTCAATCACCCTGAATATTATATCAATATTCTTTTCATCATTCTTAATTAATGAAAAATCAACAATCGGCCGAATTTTAGACACCTCTAGGCGATTAAGAGACGAGGATGCGTTTGTCGAGAGCGCCATGCTATCTCTTGAGATCGATAGGTTCTTGAAGAGAACCCTGTCCCCACGCTCAAGCGGTATTAAATCCGCCATCTCCGAATGCTTTCCAAACAGCGATACCTCAATGGTTTGGCCTTCGCTTCCCAAAATAACAACTCTGCGCTCCCGGTTGGTATTTCCCAAATGGTAGGATACTGGATTGAATATACGATATATTTTATCAGTTATGGTTATGCGCTCGGGAAGCATTGAGTAGGTCTGTGGGTTGGCTTTGGCATTATCAAAAAGCGCGGCAATCTCGCTCGCGCTCGCCTCAGTGTTGTGGCCCTTTAGAAGTATATTAGGATTCCCAAGTGATCCTGATGCTATAGCATTTGCCTGATCCATCGTAATCATGCCAGACAATCCCTCAAGCACATCGCTTGGCCGCCTGAAATCCAATGCCATATTCAAGCATTCTCATGCTCAAATTAAATATTTTCCCATTCTCTTTGCGGCCAATTATGCACATATGCCGAATTTGACAAATAAAATTTATCACATAATAATTTAACATTTTGCAGAGAAATAGGTTAGGTGTTGAAATTGCGACAGCGTGTTTTTGACGGATATGTGGATTACATTCAAATAATGGACGAGAATGGAAATATAGACTCAAGTTTATACCCAAAGGACCTGGGTGATGTTGACATAGTGAACATGTATAGAAACATGAGCTTTGCAAGGGCGCTTGACGCCAAGTCGCTGAGCCTTCAAAGGCAAGGCAGGGCAGTCACGTATGCGCCGCTTGTAGGCGAGGAGGCAACGCAGATTGGCAGCGCAATGGCGCTTAGAAAAGGAGATTTGTTCATGCCAAATTTCAGGCAGCATGGAGTATTTCTTAGTAGGGGCATGCCGCTTGATCTTTTTTTCCTCTATTGGAGAGGATTTGAGGAGGGTAATATAATACCAGAGGAGGTCGGAGGATTTCCTGTGTGCGTTCCCGTGGGATCGCAGATGCCTCATGCAGCGGGCGTGGCATTTGCCCAAAAGTACACAAAAAGCGGCAAAGTTGTAATTGGATACGTTGGAGACGGAGGCACATCCGAGGGAGACTTTTATGAGTCTATAAATTTTGCCGGAGTGTTCAAGCTTCCGCTAATTTGCCTAATAGAGAATAACCAGTGGGCAATATCAATACCAAGAAGCATGCAAAGCGCGGCGCAGACTCTTGCGCAAAAGGGCTTTGCTGCAGGCATAAATGTTATACAGGTAGATGGAAATGATGTGATTGCAGTTTATAAAGCGGTAAAGGACGCGATTTTAAATATCGAAAACGGGCCGACATTAATAGAGTGCATGACGTATAGGATGAGCATGCACACGACCTCTGATGACCCGTCTAAATACCGAAGTGATGATGAGGTCGCAAAATGGAAGGCTAAAGACCCGATAGAGCGCGTAAGGAAGTATCTTATATCAAAATCGCTATGGAATGACAATTTAGAAGCGCAGATGCGCGATGCGCAGTCAAAGGCAATAGACAGCGCTGTTGAGAAGGCAGAGTCATTCAAGCCAAATCCAAACAGTATCTTTGACAATGTATACAGTTATATGCCAACTGCGCTCAAGGAGGAGCTAGATGAGGCAGTTGCAAACAACTTCTACCAATAGGTAATTTTATGAACACGAATATGGTTGGCGCGTTAAACAACGCACTTGATATAATAATGAGTAATAACAGCAATGCGGTAATACTGGGAGAGGATATAGGAAAGGACGGAGGCGTATTTAGGGTTACGGATAATTTGCAGAGCAAATTCGGTGCAAATAGGGTGATTGACACTCCTCTTGCAGAATCAGCTATTATAGGCGCATCTATCGGTATGGCGATATCTGGCATGCTTCCCATAGCTGAGATACAGTTTGCGGGCTTTATGTATATGGGATATGACCAGATCATAAACCATGCGGCAAGATATAGAAGCCGCTCACGTTCCAAATTCACGGTTCCGATGATTATAAGAACACCGGTGAGCGGAGGCGTGCGCACGCTAGAGCATCATTCAGACAGCCCCGAAATCTACTACTCACATGTTGGTGGCATAATTGTTGTTGAGCCTTCAAATCCATATGATGCCAAAGGGCTGCTAATTAGAGCATCTAAGATGAAAGATCCCGTAATATTTCTTGAACCGACAAAATTATACAGACTCTTCAAACAGGAGATACCAGACGACTCCTATGATGTCCCAATAGGAAAGGCAAGCCTAGTTGAAGAGGGAGACAAGCTCTCGATAATAACCTTTGGAACTATGGTGCCGCTAGTTAAAAGCATAGTCGCAAAAAGGCACCTATCCGCAGACATTGTAGATATAAGAACCATAAACCCGCTGGATACTGCTACCATAATCGAAAGCGCCAAGAAGACCGGCAGAGTTGTAATAGTCCATGAAGCGCAGACAAGCTTTGGAGTTGGAGCTGAGATATCTGCAAGAATCGCGGAGAACGCAATATTCGAATTGCAGGCACCGATAGTCAGGGTAGGATCCCACAGCCTTCCATACCCATTCCCGGGCTATGAAAACTATTACATACCTAACGAGATAAAAATATCCAAGGCGATAGACAAGGTCTTGAGCGCGTGATTTTATGAATGAACTTAAATTTGTAGATATTGGCGAAGGGATAACTGAGGGACATGTCAGAAAGTGGATGGTAAAAGATAGTGACAACGTAGCTGAGGACCAAACTCTAGTGCAGGTCGAGACGGATAAGGCGGTTGTAAATCTTCCCGCGCCGATATCCGGAGTGGTTAAAATAGTGGCAAAGGAAAATTCAGATTTGCATATAGGAGATGTCATTGCATTGATAGGCACTAAGGAGGAAATAGAAGGCGCATCTACGCAGCTATCCCCTTCGCAGAGCATGCCAAAGGCGGGGGCGCAGGAGATCATGGGGGCGCAAAAAGATAACATAATGCACGAGAGTTTAGAGCATGAACAACACCCTAATGCCCATGAGATACTCGCAACGCCATACGTGCGCAAGCTTGCAAGAGATTTATCTGTGGATTTATCTAAAGTTCACGGAACAGGACCAAATGGCAGAATAGTGGAGAATGACATACGAAGCGCCGGAAGAGGCTCTGCACCAGCTGCCCCGGTGAAGAAATTCTCCGAGGTTCTCGAGGATGCGCATAAGCAGGATATTGAGCGAATACCGCTTACATCTACAAGAAAGGCAATAGCAAAGAATATGGAAGCGTCGTGGACCATACCACGCGCGGTTCACATGGATCTGATAAACGCCACGAGCCTCTATGGTGCGGTAAGTAAGGAGAAGGAAAGGGCGCAGAGCGAATTAAATGTCAAGCTTACGTTCTTGCCGTTCATAATAAAGGCGGTTCTACAGGCATTGAAGGAGAATCCAAACTTCAATGCGAGCTACGACCATGAGAGCCTTGAGATAATAAGAAAGAACTACTACAACATTGGCATAGCAGCGCAGGCGCCCGACGGGCTCAAGGTAGTAGTCATAAAAAACGCCGACAAAAAGAGCATAATTGACATAGCAAAAGAGCTGCAAGAGCTTGGAGAGAAGGTCAAAAACGAGACGATAAGCTTAGATGAGATGAAGGACAGTACCTTTACCATAACAAACATCGGAAGCCTAAAAGGAGGCTTCTTGTCTGTTCCCATGATAAATCATCCGGACGTTGCAATCCTTGGCATACATATGATAAGAGACATGCCAGTAGTGGTTGACAATATGGTAAAGGTAGGAAAGGTTTTGCCTTTCTCTATATCATTTGACCATAGAGTCATAGATGGATTTGAGGCAGTCAAGTTTGGCAACGCATTGATAAAGTATCTCGAAGACACGCAGTTCCTTGAGATGCTATAGGCGATATTATGGTAATGGGATCTATACCTGAGCAGGTTGATTTGGCGGTGATAGGAGCAGGTGTAGGCGGCTACATCGCAGCAATAAGAGGCGCGGAGCTTGGCATGAGCGTTGCTATGGTTGAAAAGGAGAAGCTTGGAGGTCATTGCCTAAACTATGCATGCATACCATCCAAAACGCTGATACATATATCAGATATCTACTACAAGGCCCTGCACTCCGGAAAGTTCGGCATAAACGCAAAGGACATATCAATAGACGCAAATGCGATGTTTGATTGGCGCATGGGAGTATCGAAAAAGCTCGAGGACGGGGTGGAATTTTTATGCAAGTCAAATGGGATAGACATCTTCAAGGGATCTGCTACATTTATATCAAACAACTCGCTTCAATTAACCGACGGGGTAACGCTCGAATTTAAGAAGGCCATAATAGCAACAGGCTCTATGCCCGCAGTAATGAAGGGGTTTGAGTTCGGCGGGAATGTGCTTGATTACAAGATGGCGCTAATGCTAAACTACATACCAAAGAGTATTGCAATAATAGGCGCAGGATATGTTGCAATCGAGATTGGCATGCTCTATGCCAAAATGGGATCTCGCGTTTCCATAATAGCTAGAAGCGATCTGCTCTCGCGCTTTGACAAGGAGGCCGTTGAATTGATAAAAAAGAGGATGGCAGAACTTGATATATCGCTCTTCAAAAATTCAACGCCTATATCCCATGATAGCTCCTCGGTCACGCTTGATGGCGGGACGAAGATTGATGCGCAGATAATAGTTGTTGCAATCGGGCTTGAGCCGTTCACGGAGGGGCTCGGCCTTGAGAACACGAAAATAAGGCTTGATTCTAAGGGTTTTATACCTGTTGACAAGACGCTCAAGACCGCAGAGCAGGATATATACGCAATAGGTGACGTCATCGGCGAGCCGATGCTTGCACATAAGGCGATGAGGCAGGGGATTGTAGCAGCCGAAGCGGCCGCTGGCAATGGAGCCACATTTGACAATAT
>JAJZLZ010000013.1 GCA_021850375.1 Microcaldota archaeon | reverse complement strand
CTGAAAAATACTGCTCCGCACCGCTTTGCAAACCCCGCCGAGCACTTAACGTTTGACATCATAGCTTTGGACCCTTTCGGCGGTATAACTCCATACATCTATGACCTCATGAAGATCTCGCATGATTCTACAAGGCTGATGGTTACGGCTACTGATACTGCGGTATTATGCGGAGCGCATAAAAAGGCATGTCTTCGTCTGTATAATTCAAAGCCCATACACAATAATCTATGCCATGAGGCATCGGTTAGAATAATGATAAATTACATTCTCAGAAATGCTGCCCAGTTTAATATGGGTATAGATGTCGAGCTTGCTATTGTGCACATGCACTACA
Source organism: Microcaldota archaeon (assembly GCA_021850375.1). Lineage (GTDB taxonomy): Archaea > Micrarchaeota > Micrarchaeia > Micrarchaeales > Micrarchaeaceae > JAJYUY01. Next base: position 5,193 of record JAJZLZ010000013.1, on the reverse strand, counting down.
TACGGGTATTTCTAAAGCTCAGGCATGGGGCGCAGAGGGCAATGGACTCGATATCTAGCAGCGGCTATCTGCACAACTGCAGCTTTTGCGGATACTGGGAGATCGAGAAGGACTATTTACCTTCGCAAATTGAATGCGCAAAATGCGCACGGCCCATGAATTCGTATGGCCCGATGTGGCTTGGAAGCATGAAGGATGCAAATCTTATATCAAATCTTGCAGAAAAGCTATCTGGGGACAATTTTGCAAGCGAGTCAAGGAGTATCATATCAATTGTAAATGGCGAGCTGGATACTCCTTTCTATTATCACATACCCGAAATAACAAAAAGGCTAAAATTTGGCTCGATCAGCCCAAATAGGCTCGCAAGCTTTTTGACTGACGAGTTGGGCCTTAAGAGCACGCAGGCCAGCATGTATAAATCCTCAATAAAGACTCTTGGGTCATATGATGATGTTTTATATGCAGCAAAGGAATGCATAAAGAATAAAAATTAGGCGCAAAGCTTATATTTGCATAATCTAAAATAATCTTGATGTGATAAGATGGGCAGATTTGATGCTATAAACGATAGTGTGAGCAAAACCAAATGTATAATCTCCGATTTGGACAATACATTATGTAAAGGCAGGGTATCTGAGAGTATAGGCATTGGCTATATAAAAAAAGACTTAGTAGACGGCAACTATGCCCGTGCATTTAGGGGATTAAACGGCGCGCTTAAGATAGTAATGATGCTTAGAAAAGGAAGCGAGGACACAAAGGACATAGAAGGCCTTAAAATGTTTTATGAAACGTTAATTGAAAACCGTATAGGGGATGCGGCCTTAATGGAACGCTTTTCCCAAATGCATATGCTGCGTAGATCAATACCTAATGTTGCTGAACTTATTTGCAATGCAAAAACACCTAAGATACTGGCTACCCAATCCGGTTCCACTGCAGCCCAAAGCGCAAAATCTCTATTTGGTTTCACTGAAGTGTTATCAAATTTAGATATATTCGATGGTAATGGCCGCCTAAGCGGAATAGAGATAATAATGGCAAATGGCGAATCAAAGCTTGAACTCGTAAAGAGCGCTCTTGACAGACTAAACATAAAAATTGGCGATTGTACCGTAATTGGAGATAGCATAGTTGATGTCCCCATGTTAATGTCTGCTCGCGTTAGGGTGGCATCCCCCCTTGCAAAGAAAAGCGTTCTTGATTATCTAATTCCACCATATGAGGCGATGCATATGAAAAAAGTCTTAGTTATCTTAGGCAAAGGGATATTGCGCGATGGCACATTAACCAAATATGCCAAAAACAGCGTTGAAGAAGGGGTCAAACTTTTTAAGTCTAAAGACTTTGACATTCTAGTTATGTCGGGGCGATGGTCTTATTCCTTAAAATATACGCCTGAGAAAACAGAGGCATTGGCGATGAAGGAGTATGCAATTCAACTCGGAGTTTTTGAAGGGAAAATAATTATGGAAGAGGCTTCGTTTGATACATTGGGAAATGCATATTATGTCCAAAAGCTCCTGGAGCATATGGGGGATGTTAATTTTATGGCCGTAGTAACCGCAAACTTCCATGTGCAAAGGGCGCAATACATCTTCGAAAAAATATTCGGCAACACATTAAAAATTAATTTTGTGCCAATTGATATAGAGGTAGATTTAGCACGAAGCAAAGAGATGATAAAATTTGAACATAATGCGCTGAAGACTACTGTTAGAATATTTAAAAACATCGATAATGCCGATTGTAAAAAAATACATTTTGTATTCGAGCACACGCTGCCGCTGTATGCGAAAGATTTAAGTTTAGTTCCAAAGTATTTATGGGATGCTTATGAGAAAAAAGGTGTAAGCAGGGATTTTATAGAAAAATTCCGTGAGGATATTAAAAAACCACATACTTTTGCTAAAAATATAGACGCCATATGAAATGTATTTTAAATAATTTAAAATAATTATTTGCCACATCATATTGCAATCCGCATATATGCTGCATTTGTGTTTCCAACTCACATAGATGCCTTTACCTTTATATATCTATTTTATCTATGGCCGCATAACAACTATGGCGCTGTTTTATGTTAATAATGGCGCTAGAGCAAGGTAATATTTAAGCGTACTTTTTCATTCTTATTATGGCTGTTGCAATGTTTATCTGAAGCGGTGCAAAATACATAATTTATATATCTATAGCGTTAATTTTATTTATAGATTAATTCACTAAGCGCATAAAGTTGCACTAGCTATAAATCCCTTCAGGATAATAATTAACAAAGATGCACGATATATTATAACGAGAAAACGGACAAATGTCCTGTTTACAAAACAGACATAAGTCTTGTTACTCTACAAGTTGATAAAATTGCAAAAGATTCAAATCAGGCCGGCAAAGGAAAAGGAGATGAAGGCAATCGAGCCACAGTTCAGAAAGCTGTACTACGACAGCAAGAAAGCAAGGTTCTACAATTCGAAACTCAGACTAGGGGGATTTAGGTCGGGGGAAGTGGTCTTGCTGGCCGAAACAGAAGGGGAAACGGCAGGGTTCATCTGGCTCGTCTGGTACGAACACATAAAACACAAAGGGATAGCATACATAGAGGAGATGTATGTAAGGAACAGGTTTAGGAAAAGGGGCATAGGTAGGCTTCTTGTGGCGGGCGCACTCAACGCGGCGAAAAGAAAGGGATGCACCGCGGTGTTTGTGACAACAGGGGAGCACATGAAAGCCGCACAGAGGTTTTACGTGAAAGTAGGTATGCGGCCGATGAAAGCCGCATGGTTTGTCAAGGACCTGCAACAAAAGAGCAAAAAGGTTGGCCTCCGTTACTTATAAATCACTTCGCGGACAATAATCAGATGTGCCCCAGTAGCTCAGTGGTAGAGCGTTTGCATGGTAAACTTTTTGATGAAAGGTTTAATCAAAAACCATAAAGCAAAAGGCCGAGGGTTCAATTCCCTCTTGGGGCTATATGTTTAGGGTTAAAAACCCTTACCTAAACGCTTAAATAACCATAGGAATAACCATAGGACGAAGTATATACTGAACTCCATATTTGTAGATTCAAGTATAAAGTGGTTGTATGAGAAATATTGATAGTGGTTCAGCGAAGCATAAGAATAGGTCTATTCTTGATGAGGCAAAGGAGCATATCAGCAGGATAAACACATCAGTGAATAATAAGGAAGTTCTAACAGACCTTAGCTACTTTTTAAGTCCTAAGATACAGAAGTTTGCATTACTACGTCATATTGATTTGCTTGGTTTATTCACATCCTACACAGACAAGGATTTCATAGCGATAGAACATAAGGAGATGCAGAAGATAGTGGCTGAGATTAATGCAGACAGCAATATAACAGCACATAAGAAGCAGTTCCAGAAGAGGATATAAAGAAGATAAATGACCTGACCAAATTGCAGACCGAGTTGTTCAAAGTTATACTTCCTAGGGATACCAGTATGATTTTTAATGAAAAGTTTGCAATAAGTGAAGTTTATGGAAATTCCAAGTCATGCGTTTTTTCAAGGCACCACATTGTGCTATATAAAGGAAAATTTTACTCATGTTATACAAGATTAATCTTGGAATCGGAGAAGTTTGCTTCAACTACGCCAAAATTTTCACGTAGACTCTCTGGCAAGTTTAGAAAAACATGTACTAATTGCGCTTACATCTATGAAAATGATCTGTTTGATCAAATATCAAAGATTTCGCACAGCATAAAAAAAATTCTTTTTGGGTTACAATTTAAATAATAATGCATACTAATGTAAAAGTGGTTCGATGGCTGAAAATGAAGAAAGCAAAAATAGGTTTGGTATTGGGACATTTGTCTGTGTCTTCAACAAGGATTATACAAAAATAATGCTGCTCTACAGGAATGCCGAGAAACGTGCCAAATGGGGCGCGGATTGGGGTAATGTTGGGGGTGTTGTGGAGTTTGGAAAAACGTCAATCCAGGGGGCAATAAGAGAAGTTTTTGAGGAAATTGGGCTTAAACTTAAGCCAGAAAGCCTGAAACTAATTGCAATCAAGGAAACGCTTAATTTTATGCCACATCTTCAGGCAATCCATATTATCTACAGTACTGCCATAAATGAGAACACACCAATAGAACTGAATGCTCATACAAAAACGCTAGAATCTGAATCCCATAGATGGTTTGATGTTGATAATCTTCCAGAAAGGACACTTGATTCAAAGGAAGATATCATAAAATTGCGCAATGTTGCAAAATTAGATTATTCTATAATGTTCCTGTAAAAGTAATTGGTGAAAAAGATGCAAAACTTGTGGAACGGTACATTTATGCCATTCGTGTATCCCGGTTCTAAAGGGTATGTGGTCAAGAAAATTCTGAAAAAGCTTAATGTAACTGTCATACCTTTCATGTGATATTAACCCTTCTTCTACAGCCTTTTTCACAGCATATTTTGGCTCGTGAGAATGAGTACAGTCGCTGAATTCGCAGTTAGTGGCGAATTCCAGAAACTCTGGATAGTATAGCCGTAGGGATGTGGGATCGATGTTCCAGAGGCCCAGCGATCTTATCCCTGGTGTGTCGATCAGGATTGTGGAAGCATCTAGCAGATGAAGCGAAGTTGATGATGTGGTATGTCTATCCCTTCCAGATTTCTCGCTGACTGAATTTGTCTCTTGCAATTCATTCTTAAGCAGACTGTTGATGAGTGAAGATTTCCCAACTCAACTATTTCCAACAAGCACTAAACGCTTACCTTCAAGATATGGCATCAAGTTCTCTATGCCATCTTGAGTCTTGTTTGATACTCCAAATACTGGTAAATCGGCATTTTATACATAGATACATCGGGAAGTGGAGCTAGATCAGTCTTTGTAAAGGAGAGCAGGGGTTTGACATTTCCATACTGGCAAAGTATAAGATATCTGTTTACTAATCTAGTATGGAACGAGGGCTGAACGGTTGAGGCAACTATTATGGCTATATCTATGTTAGCCGCGAAGACGTGCTCCTCTGCCCCAGCCTGTGAGATTCTTGAGGCATCCATCCTTAGCCTTGCAAGTTGGGAATGGCGTTTTGTTATCCCTATTATTATGGTCGAGTCTGCCTTCTCAAACACTACGTTGTCCCCTACAACGAGTTGATTCAAAAGAGCTTATTGTTTTGTTGTTTCAACTGATGCAGAAATGAAGTCGCCTTTGTAAAA
>JAJZLZ010000070.1 GCA_021850375.1 Microcaldota archaeon | reverse complement strand
CGCCAACATTGAATGCAGCCCCTCCGCTAGATATTATAGTACCATTAGTTAGCCATCCTTGCAAAATATTATTTAACTGCGCAGGCGCCCTATTATATTCATCAATAAGTACTGCAGGCGCGGTTATATAAACCGTTTCTTTAACTGAACTCTTGAGCGTTTCACCAGACTTTATCCTGCTAAAATCTATATCTAAAAACTTTGTTATGTCGAGGCTTGTATCCACCTGCAAAAATGCTGATTTATCACCAAATATGCTATTTAGTGCGCCATTGGAAAAACTTGTTTTACCTGTACCTGTACCGCCTTTTAGCAAAAGATTATTTCCTGATACCATAGCCAAAAGGAGAAAGTCGCGTATATCAACAGATATGTTAATTGAACCTTCAGAATAGTTTATAATAGTACTGGAATGATAGAATCCTCTAGTGCCCTCATTTATAGCATTTCTTAAAACTTCAAATTCATTAAAATTCATAGTTATCACAAGTTATCACAAGACATAAGAAGTCAGTGAATTTGGTAATATTTAATAGTATCTCTCAAGTAGTAGAAAGGTATTTAAATGTATCTTTATAAACTTTACTTTTAGTAAAAGATATTTCTTAATTATAGCAAGATTAAGGGCAGAAGTAGTGAATAGAATAAAGAAAAAGTCATAATATAGCTTTCCTTGAAAGTCCAACAACTACGTTTGGATGGATAAAAGCGCCTTAATTGGCAAAAGCGTCGCAATGCTTCTGATTGTTTCCAAACTTAATCTTTTCACAAAATTACTTATCGTGCGTCCGATTTGTTTTGTACTTTTAAAGTTGTGGTTATTCAAAAGTTTATTTCGCAGATGATTATGGAAATATTCCTCCGAATTGATGTCAGTAGAGTACGGAGGAAGAAATAAAAGTTTCATTCGTTCCTGTTTGTCAAAAAAAGTTTGAAACTTTTTCTGCATGATGCACTCTGCTGTTGTCCATCAACATCAGTATTTTGTCGTCGGGATATGTCGCCTCCACCTTTTTCAGGAGCAACATGAAAGAATCAACATTCACGCTTTTCCTTACAATCTCTATTACTTTTCCATCTACAATCTCTACTGCGCCGAAGTAGTTTGCCTTTATTTTGTTGCGTTGCGGCGCATCTACGATGAGCCGTGCATTGAACGCCCATCCATAGCAGTTATGTGCTGAAGTCTACACTGACATTTCGTCAACAAATAGAATCTTCATGTATCCGCAATTCACCGCAACGTTCTCTAAGTGTGTTGAAGTCATTTTCCAACATACTGGTCGCAAAAGAAGATGCAATACGAAAGTCTTTGATTCATGCAAAGTTTTATAATAACGGAACTCATGATTTATTGTAAAACTTTCAGGTATTACTTTTTCTTTTGCGATATTCAATTCCTTGAAGGGAGGAAGTTTTATATCTACTTTGTATCTGTGCATCCTGTGCCATGCAGCTTTGAGGTCTTCATAGCATGGGATGATTTGCAATTCGGATAGTTTTCTTGCAATTCTCTACAAAATCCTATAGTTTACCAATTGATGTCATATTGCCAAAGAGTGCATAAAAGATTTAGGGAATAATACTGTACTCCTCTCTTCCCTACTTTTATAAGCTTAAGTTCTTTATCTAACTTTTCAACAAAACTAAATTCGAGGAAGAAGGTTCCTTGAACTACCTGTTCCTAATTATATTTCTTACAATTCTTGTCTTTATAAATTCTTTTTTTAAATCTTCTTGGTCGTGTTATATAAACGTCTTAAGATTGGTTGGTCCTTTTTGAGGAAATGGCACGCTACAATTATAATCTTTACCAGTGAAGGATTAGTAATTTATTTAGCACAGAGATTACAACCCCTAAAAAAACAGGCTTAGAATAAGATTATTAAAGTGTTATGCTGTTATTATATTTATGAAATCACAGAGCGCAATGGAATATCTGATGACATACGGCTGGGCCATTCTAGTCATTGCAGTAGTCTTAGGCGTCTTATTTGACATTGGTATATTCTCACTTCCTAATTTTGGAAGCTCATGTATTGCACAGTCCGGATTTTTGTGCACAAATCCTATACTTGCAAATACTGGTGCGCTATCCATTATGTTCGGGCAGGATCTGGGAGCTCCAATGACCATAACAGGATTTGCATGTACCAACAGCTCTACTGCACCATCAATATTCAATACCACTTTTGTGTACCTACAGCCAGGAAGTGAGGACCACATAATGGTTCCGTGCCCCACCACATCCTCAACACTTGGAACGCACTTTACCGGAAACATTTGGATACGTTACAATGCTCAGGGCCAACAAAGCCTCATTGAACAAGTCGCTTCATTCTCTGCCACCGCCTCAACAATGCAGCCATTATACGCTATTGAATACGACCATTTTTCAGGACCATCAGCGGAGGTAAGCATAATAAATACGTTAAACTACCATGTGCTTCTCACGGAATACAATAATTTCTATGCCAATTTTGTAGATTTTTCAATAAATAGCCCATACGCATATATATCAAGTTTTTTGAGATTTGATGTATTTGATATGAACTCAGAGCAATTTATAAACCTAAATATGCCATTTTCTATATCAGCTATTACGATGTCGCCTGACGCACAGCACTTATACGCAGCAAGTTATATCGGGAATATGATAGCGGTTTTTGACACCAATAGCAACCAATTTGTAGGAAACATAATAATACAGCCGCAAAACCCACTATACATAGCAACATCTCCAAATAGTTCCGTAATCTACGTAGCAAACCAGATAGGGCTTTATGCGATAAATTCACAGAGCGGAGCCACGCTAGATAGCATATATTTTTCAAATTATGTTACTTCAGGATACCAACCTGCGGCAATGTCTATAAGTCCAAACGGGCAGTATTTATATCTTGATTTTTCTTATCCAATCCAGAAAGCGCTTTCCATAAATACGGGCACTTTTGCAGTCTATAACGCTTTTGCCAATTCGGCCTGTTTGGGCAATATCGAATTTTCTTCAGATAGTAAATATGCATTTATTTCCACATGCGCAGGATTTATATTTGTAATAAACACGACCACCACAACAGCGCTTACAGGTGGGTCGGTAGGAGGTTCATGTGCATCCACACCGATTCTTTCACCTAATCAAAATATAGCATATTTCGCATGTTCTACTAGCAGCGGCTATGGCGTTGGGGTTTTGAATCTCAATACATTGTCATCAGGACGAGTCAGTATAAATGTAATTCCCATACAAGGCATAACAAGCAATATAGGTGGAGGAGCCATAAGCCCAAACGGACAGTACTTATATCTTGTTAGCAATAACAACGAAATCTACGTAGTATCTACGTCAAACTACCAGCTCGTAGATACGATACAGAATCTAAACTCCGTAGTATCGGCAGCGTTTGCGCCGATATAAAAATTTTATAGGGGCAATAAAAAAGCTTTGATTAATTTTTATTTAAATTGCTTAGTTCTTTTTGGCTCTATGTTGAACTACAGGATATGCCATTTGGAACTTATGGGCAATTTACGGATAAGTATAATATTCCATAAAAGTTCAAAGGATATAAGAAACGCGGGTAGGATATATTCAAATCTCTATTCCAAATAACCAAACGCGTATAAGACGTTTTTAGAAGGTAATAATCTTTATTCTAGACGTTTTATTATGTGATAGCCAAACTGCGTCTTAACCGGTCCTGAGATTTCTCCCTTATTTAGCGAAAATGCGGCCTGCTCGAATTGCTTAACCATAATTCCCCTTCCAAAAAAGCCCAGATCGCCTCCCCTTCTCCTGGAGCCGTCGGTGGAGTACTCTGCCGCCAATTTGCTAAAATCCTCTCCGTTCTTTATCTTTTCCATCACTTCATTTGCTATTGTAGCGTTTTTAACTAATATGTGGCTGCAGCGTATTTTGTTTGCCATGCAATCATCTCCTATCTAAAAGTCTCATTATCCTTTTATATATTTGTCCAGTAGACCCAGATCCATCCACTAATTCATATCCAGATCTCTTAGCATCATTATACTTTTTATTTAGCCCGTCTAAAATTTCTCTTCTTTGTTTTTCGCTCTCCCCGTTTTTATGATAAGAATTTTTGTCATTTAGCCGCTTTAAAATTCTATTCAGCAATATAGATTTATTGACCTTGAGATAAAGTATCCTATCAAAATCATCTAGATTTTTTGGCCTTGGGCCGCCAAATAGATACAGCTGCATGCCTTTATGTGACTTAAGAAGCGCTTTTACTTTTTGCTCGTCGCATACCCACCTTAAATTTCGCTCACTTGCCCATTTATTTATGTTTTTGCCAATATTACTAGGTGAATATATCTTTCGGCCAGAACGAGTTAGCCATTTTCCTATTTTAAGGTCCCCGTCCACTGCATTAATTCCCCTTTTTGCAAAAAATCGTGCAAGAGTGGTCTTTCCAGACCCTGATGGCCCGCCCACGTATACATGGAGCGTATTTTTACGGAGCGCAGATTTTATGGATCTCGTAACTATCCTATCATCAAAATTTTTAATAAATGATTTAAATTCCACCGACTTTTTTGTTGCTCTTCTATTTGCATTTAATTTTTTTGGATCTTCACATAGAGCATAATAGTTAAAGTAAAATTCGACAAGATTTGCCGCCCTTACAAAAATTGGCAACAGCTTGATCTCTTTATCGTTTAGTCCACAGGATTTTGAGTATGCGCTGACAAATGCATGCAGCTTTGGCAAATTCTTCTTCTCATAGAGTTTTAGCCTAAATATTAAGAATGCCGGATCCATCAGCGTATAGTCTTTTCTTGCCGCACCGAAGTCTATAACGCCGTTAAACCTACCCTTTTTAAAAATAAATGCACTTAACTTTGGGTCCCCGTGTATTATCGATATCGAAAGCTTATTGCTTTTTAAAGACATAAATTTCCTTTTTAGCATACTAAATTCATTATTTACCACATCATCATTGATCGGATGCTTCTTCATCATCTTCTCAACAAATTCTATTGGGCCGCCATCAAATTTGAACCCTAAAAAAGGAGCTCTAAGTAGAACGCGGTCAATTTTACCAAGCTGCGAGCCGCACATCTTAAGCAAATTTAGATTCTGCTTAGATGCGCCAGCCCCTTCCACAAAAGTCAATATAGCAATCTTTGCCCTACCATTAACATATACAAATTCTTTGTGCTTATTTTTTATCGGATATGATGTTTTTATCCCGTTTTCGCACAAAAATTTATATAAGCCCAGTATGTATTCAAGTTTTGCGCTATTAATCATAGTCTCATTGAAGGGCTTCATAAGGAATTTTCCGTTTTTTGTTTTAATTAAATAGTTGCTGCTCTGGCGCCCTTGCTCTATTGCAGTGAATTGCTCAAGCTTGTCAAGACCGTAGTTATGTGTTATATTAGCTATCTTAGTTTTTGATAAGAGTGCAATTTTGCTTTTAGCCATCAAGACATAAATCACATTATGTTTATAAAAGTGTTTCTTTGAATTCGCCACGCATTTTCATTTGCCTGCGCTTCTTATTGTAGTTGAGCGAGAAGTTATGCGTTTCATCGCGTATTCTGCGCAATAAAAGCATCATCTT
>JAJZLZ010000047.1:4000-5644 GCA_021850375.1 Microcaldota archaeon | reverse complement strand
AAGTCCTTTGGTATCGGGCCCAAGTATTCATAGAGCCCTGTTAGGTTTGAAACTATAATGCTTGCAAGGTTGCCTACATTTTTGATTGCATAATTGTAGTATGTAGCATTTATCTCTCCATTTGCCATTGCCGTGCTATTGAATAGTTCGGAGATTACCAAGCTGCCTTCTGTATTGTATGATGCGCTGCTGTTCACTTTTGGTATGTAGCTTTGCAGTATTTTTTGGGTGTAAATAGAAGATTCTTCCTAAGCCTTTGAGCTATTTATCGAAATATTTTCAGGCCCCAATATTTCTATATTGTAAATAGATATCGGATATGGCGCATTGTTTGTTATGGACAGGCGGATTTGAGTTGTGCCGCCGCCATTGGCTATTATACTTGCATTGCCTATAAAAATCGATGCGTTTGTGGTAAAATTATTGCTATGGTTTGGCAACATGTCGCCTATTGCTTGGTTGGGGTTTCCGGGCTTGACATTGGCACTTGCAAAATAGTACATGTTAATAGATGTGTTTATAGTATTTGAATAATTTGGTGATAGAAAAGGAGTTATTGCAACGTTTAGATAGGGGTAATTTGCACTGTTATTTGATTGGGATTGGTTTGCATACAAATACTTTGAAGGGACACTTATTGTGTACCTGCTGTTGTTTATCTGAGCATACGCGCTCATTACTCCAAGTTTGACTTTTTGGATAGATAGCCCCTTAGGCACTATGACGTCCCCAATTAGCTCGCTATTGTTGCCTAAAGCGACAAGATTTATAGGGCCATAACCGCCGGTGCTTATCCAGCCTATGGAATTTACATATACACTCATGTTTGAAAATGTAAGATATATTCCGCTGGTGCCTCTGGGCAAGGTTGAGGGATCTGATATTGCGACGTATAATTTCTGGTAGCCGCTATAATTTGCGCCCTGCGTATAGCTTCCATTGTTAATGCCTGAAATTTTGCTGGAATAGCTCCCAGAATTCTTGCTTAGGTTGTAGCCGAGCACAAGCAGTACTGCCAATGCAAGAATAATCAATGCAACTATCGCATACATCAGCCTATTCATTTAAACATCTGCTAATCTGTTACATACGATATGTCTCCTAAGCCTTATATATTCTGCGTATTGCACCTATTGAATACGAAATTAATGTGATGGACTCTGCGGGATTTTCAGCGCCTATGGATTATCATAGGCGGCATTTGAACCCGCAACCTCTTGCATGCCATGCAAGCGCGCTACCGTTGCGCCAAGAGCCCTTAAGTGCTATTTGTAATAAACATATTTAGAGATGTGCATGGTTTGGCAAATTCTAATTCAATTTGCATATATTGTGGAATTGTTGATATGGCCGCTATTTGAATTACGTCCCCCTACGCAGATTATTTGGCCATCTGCCGCAACACAGCCCTGGTTGTATGTGTTAAAGCCGTATGGTGAATTGACTGACCAGTTTGATATCCCAGAGCTAGAGAGCTTTGCGCTGTATGTAGAATACTGGACGCTTGCAAGCGAGGCGTTTTGGCCACCTATGCAGTAGATATAAGAATCATACGCAACGCAGCTTTGGCCTACAACAAGCAGAGCAGTACATATACTGCTATTTTTTTCAAACGGGGTGCTGGTTTCATGCCATGCGCCAACG
>JAJZLZ010000047.1:0-3990 GCA_021850375.1 Microcaldota archaeon | reverse complement strand
GTAGCAAACAGGGGCGCATAATAATCAAAAGAGGTTGGTGCAAGAGAGGGAAGCAAATTGCCGCCAAGGCAGTAAATGTAGTTCCCATACGCATCGCAGCTTTTGCCCGCGCCTTTGAGCGGATATGGCGTTGTTTTGTGCCAATTACCAATCCCCATATTTGAGAGCTGGGCATAGTAGGAGCTGTTGTATTTGATATTATTTGCCGAGGCCGCATTATACGCACCGCTGCAATATACATAAGAGCCGCTATCTGTGCAATCTACTTCACTTATATTTAATGGAAAAGCGCTTGTCGGTAGCCATGGCCCGGGCACATTGCTTGAGGAGATGGTTGAATAATAGGACGCGTTGGTATATGTGGATCTTAGCCCTCCGATGCAGTAGATAATCGAATTTGCGGCAAAACATGAATCTGGTACAAATGGTAGGATGCTACCTGCATTCCATTCTCCAATGCCATTTGCAATAATCGGAGCGTAGAACTCCTTTACAGTAGCATTTTCATCTCCTATTTGGACGGCGCAGTATATGGTCTTCATATACGCTACGCATATTGGCTCAAAGAGCATTTTATTTGAAGGTATGGGTAGGGGTGTAGTGGTAGACCATGACTTTAAGGAGAGCTCTGCGCTCGAAGGCGCACTCTGGATCTGCGATACTGTGGTCGTTATAGTTGTTGGTGCTAAAGATGCATTTACGCTCTGGTTCCCAAAGATATCAAAACCCGTTTTTCCGAATTTTACAAAGAAAAAAACTATTGCTATAATAATGACCAAGAATATCAGATACAGCGCGATCGGAGGAGCTTCTTTGTTCTTAGATGATGCGCCATTTGAATTAGCAGAATATATTTCTTCTGTTTGGTCTACAAAATCCCTGCCATCTATCTGCCCTGATTCCAAAAAATTACCACACCTATTTTTGCATGCAAACAAAAATTAATCACACGGGCGATACGTATATGATGTTGCCTCCTCTTAAAACCATGGTACCAACCTTAGCTTTAAGCTCGCTACCATCAAGCTCCTCGGCGTTCTCCAGCGCTAGGTTCATGTGGGCGTCGAAGGATTTCAGCCGTCCGCGTATAACCATGCTGCTCTTCATCCTTATCAACACCTGCTGGCCCAATGCCTTGCTTAGCAGATCAAATGGCCTTTCTTGGTTCATATATGGCACCTAAAATCAATGTCGTTCAAACAATTAAACTGACGTAATGATATGTCGCAATAGACTTATAAAGCTTGGCGTGTCATCATATTTAGGGGTATAAATTTGCAAACAAACATTATTCGCAAGAAGGACTTAGAAGAGAGTTACAAGTTTAATGCATGGGCTGCAAATTACAAGCAGAATATATATAAAAATACTGATATCTACAATGCTCCCAACGCGTTTAACAAAGATTCTATAAAGGCGGGGCTGGAAAAATTTAGGGAGGAGATACGATTAAATTTCGAAAGCCTATTAAAGAGCGGCGCTTTGCATAAAGAGTGCAATGACATGTTTTTAAATCTACGGGTGTATTCCGTTCGTGTGCTTGTTTCAAATTATGGCGGAACGCCAAAGTCTTGGCTTGACAAGGCATTTGAGATAGGAATTAGAAAGAACCACGATTATGGGGCGGATAACATAATTGATTTTGGCGTGCCAGGCCTACTTGTGCGCTTAAACGACAAGGTGCAGCGCGTTAAAAACCTAATAGGAAGGGAGAGCAGTGCAAAGGTGCAGGACGAGAAGGTAGAGGACACGCTGCTTGACATTGTAAATTATGCAACATATGCAGATATGCTTTCAAATAAAATTTGGTTTTAATTATGAACATAATAGTCGCAGTACTCTTAGATGAGGATTTAGCATCGCAGATAGGCAAAAAAGGGGTTGAGGGCAGCATAACATTCTACAATCGCAAGTCGGATAAGGATATAATAGTCGCAATAGCCCCTACATCAATTACTGAAAAGTTTGGCTCCCTTGCGAATTCGCTTCTAATGTGTGAGCAGGTGGTAATTAGCACAAAAAACGTGGACAGGCTCTTTGGAGAGGTTTTGGTCGCAGCCACGCTCATTAAAAAGCGCATAATACTAACTAAGGATAGCGATGTGTCTAGCATAACATCCTCAATTAATGCGAAGGATATGATATTTGCCGACAAATCAGAGGTGCTAAATTTAATATCGACCTTCAAGCCCAAAGCAGAGCAGTTAGATGGCTGCAGGGTTGAAATAGATCGGGCATTTAATGTCAAAGGAACAGGAACAGTGCTGCTTGGTGTTGTAACAAGGGGAATGGTCAAAAAGCATTCCAAGCTCTTCACCAAAGATGGAATCGAGGTTCAAGTCAGGTCCATACAATGTCAAGACGATGATGTTGATGAGGCAGAGGTAGGATCGCGTGTCGGCTTAGCATTAAAAGGCATCGAGAGCGAACAGATACATAAAGGCGACATATTATCAGACAAGCAGATAGCTGCGGTAGCGCTCGTTAAGGCAAAGCTAACTCTTAGCGCATTTGCAAAGGAGAAGATCGAAAGCGGCAGGCAGTACCAGATATACTGCGGCTTTAACTCCGGAAGCTGTATGGTCAAGGATTTTGACGGCGATGTAGCCACCCTTGATCTGGACAAGGCGATGCAGATAGAGCCAAATGATGCTATAATGCTATCAAGGGATGTGCCGCCCAGGATATTTGCATGCGGTAGCATTTTATAATTTTACAAAAGCGGGATTGAGTTTATGGAACTAAATAATAGCGAGACAGAAATAAAATCACTTGAAATAGACATGCATAGTGCTCGCCGCCTGTTTATCTTGGGGTCCAAGATAGTTTGGGTGCTTGGCGAGCCAGATACTCTCTCATCAAATAAGCTCTCATTGCTTTCGGAGAAATTCGAATGGGTATATCCCCAAGAGCTATTGGGGCTTGATGACAATGCGATATCTAAAATAGGCAGCAATGCAATTCTTGTATGCAACCATGGCAATACCTCTCTTGTAATCGCAAAGCGGCTGCGCGAGAAAGGCATTGTGGCATATTCCCTAAAAGGAGGAGTGTCATTAATGCGCTAATGCCTTTGAGCTTTTGCATATGGAATACTTGGCAGATCAAGGCGCTTTAGTTTAACGTCACTTTTTTTAGACACAAAAAAATTCCTATGCTCCACAGTGACATACCCTAGTGACTCCTCAGGATCATATACTAAGCGCTTGTTGCGTAGCGTTCCGCAGAATATGTCATTTCTTCCAGTTTTTTTCAATAAATGTATATGCCCTTCAAAAAGATATGCGTCATTTGGCACTTTGTATTTGATTCTGCTTGCAAATGAGACTACCTTTGGCAAAAGGGCCTTGCCCACCCCAAAGGAGTTTGACACCAAATACCTCCCGAGCTTCTCGGCAAAATGCCCGGCGCCTGAAAATGGCAAAAAACTCTCTATGTTGCCATGAAAAAAGTACATGTTGCCAATAGAAAAAAATAGAAAATTGCTGTTTATGAAATTGAATTTTTCAAGCTTTTTAAATTTCTCATTATAATCATTGTCGCCCAAAAGATATATGACTCTATCTAGTTCTAAAGTGCCCCTTAATTCTCCAATAAAGCGCTCATGTAACTTTATCGGATTTGATTTGTCCTTTGCTTCTACATTGTCCCCTAAAAATACGATGTTATCTGGCTTTTCGGCCTCTATTATTTTTTTGTATAGCATTGAATAGGGCTCAGGATAATGGACATCCGAGAGTATTAGAAGCTTCAAAAGATCACGCGCTTTAGGCTATTAGACTTTGTGGATAAGGTATAAAATAGTTAGCTGCATTAGCTAATCAATATAAGACTGAGCATATGATATCTGCAAACATTATTTTTATCTTTTTAGCGGCGATTGCATACATAGGATTTATCTTCAGCGCGCTATTTAGCAAGCTAAAGGTTACCAGAGTATTGCCCTTAATGCTAATTGGGCTGGTAATAGGCCCTATTTTAGGGCTTATA
>JAJZLZ010000024.1 GCA_021850375.1 Microcaldota archaeon | reverse complement strand
CCAAGGTTTTACAACCTAAGAAGATCGTTTGTAATCATGCTCCTAGCTATAAGGGTAGCTTTTGTATATTTTGATATTAGGTGCTTGCCTTCTGTTGTCGGCTTCTCCATCTCGCGCTCTATAACATTTTCTCTCTGAACGCTATCAATGACACCTATGGCGTATCTGCCTTCTGTTGTCGGCTTCTCCATCTCTATTCGCACAAGTGTGTGCAAAAGGCCAGTTTCATTACTATGTCTGCTCTTAGAATTGAAACTACATAATTGTGCCATAAAATCACAGAAATAATTTTTATCCCACATAATATTTAAACCTTGATGCTCAAATGCCACTGCTGTGCATTCTACTTTTTACTTAAGTTCGCTACATTAAACCTTTAATTTAGTGTTGTCTCATCGTTTTGATGATAAAATGAGAGGCAATGTAACACTACCATTAGGTAGTTTATTTATAATGAATAAACGCTCAAAATAAGCATCGTAAGCAACTTTCATTACCAATTATGGTATTTTAGGTGGTTTTCTTCTCTGATATGGAGGTAAAAACCTCAATCTGCGATGGTAAAAGTCAATTTGGCAAATTGATTTAGAGTAAAAGCTCAGAAACCTCGCTATTCAAAATGGCAAAGTTTAGTATTTAATGTTTGTCATACAATTCAAAGAGTGGTTACATGGCATCTAAGACAGTGATTGCTGGGATAGTTATTGTAGTACTTGTAATAATAGGGATAAGCATGGCTTTTGGACTGCGTGGCAACAGCAAGGTTAGTACAACTATAATAAAGCAACTGCCTTCAAATAATGCGAGCACAACGAGCATCGCATCATCAAGTAGCATCAGCAGTACAGTACCCGCATCAACCTCGAATCTACCATATTTGACCAAAACTGACTTCGTGGCGCTGATAGGGAGCGGAGGAAAGTATAATGTGTCTGTTTATAACGCATCTGAGATAGCTGCGAGCAAGCTGCCGATACGTAATGTTACAATAGAGTGGAATGCGTATTACAACAACGTTTCGATAAGCATGCCAAACAACGCCGTAATTACAGTTGGCGGTACAGAGATGGTTTTTGAAACAAACACGCCAAAGGTAACAGCAGAGTACCTAACATCAATAATGGGAAGCAGCATCAACATTAACCAGACGGAGAATGGAATGAGCTATGGGTACTACAGCGTAATTGGCTCTTCGACAAGCCCTGTCACGTTGACAGAGTTGGTTGGCTACAAAGGCAACTATGCGGTTCTCTTTCAAGCAGGTACAACGTTCAACATAACAGCACTGGCAAATGCGATATCCTCAAATATAGACTGATTGAAAACCGGTTTGACTTGATTGGTGAGCTATATTAGCTCACAAATTCTTTTTTCTACATTACAGCTTTAGTCGCTGGTGGCCTTCTGCCGATACATACGATCTATACTTTCGGTAATATAGAAGTTCAATAATTATTTCATAATTAATACAAAGTATGTTAGAGGTAATGTAAAAATTATACGGGCATCAATAAAGAAACGTACGAATAATCATCTATTAGATGAGCTACCTATGCTTGATAAAGGCTTATGAACGATACAAAACAGGCACAGGAGCTATAAATTAAAAGAGATAAAGGCAGTAAAGAAATTTGAAAAGCTAAGATATCCGAAATGAACGTTGATGAATTGAAGGTCGATGAGCTTGCAAATGTATGGAATCAAAGAACAAAACTTAAAAGAGCTGGCCTTTGGGAGAGCGCGGAGTAATAAGTTAATATGGAATATGCCAAACGCGCTAGATAATGGTATATGAATACGACATAGTTAGCATTAGATGCCATAGTATCTATTGCTGATATACTATTGCTTTGGATCGGCAGTAGGATTCAGAAATAATTGCTAAATAAAAATATGACAAAAGTATTCATACTGCTTTACTTCTTTGTATTATTCTTTGCAATAATAATGGTATATATACTTACAAACTTGGCAATTTTAGTATTTAATTAAATGCTGCAGTCATAATTTTTATATAAACCGCAACGCTTTTAGGCAAATTTTGGGCATTTAAGCAAGTTAAATCTGTTTACATTGCAGGCCCAAATAGCATAAATGCAACAGAAAGGCTTTTAATCTGCATTCAACTAATCTAAATTGCGTGATTATAATGGCAATTTCATGTGAGAGATGCAAGAAGGAAATATTCAAGGGCGAGAAATGCACGTTCTGCAACCGCCTCATATGCGACAGCTGCACAAAAAGCGCGCAGCGCATACACAAGACGGTGCGCATGGTCATATGCAACGACTGTTGGACCAATACGGAAAAGCGCAACCTATTCAAGAACAAGATAACTGAGCGCAGCGAGCTGCCGCAATAGCTCTTTGGTGGGTGGGTCAATAGTAGACCTAAGAAAGAACGAAGAGGAGATTTTAGCCTATTGGGAGGCCAATGGAATAAATGGGCGCATAAAGCAGAGCAGCCTTGGCAATAAGAAATTCTACTTTTTAGACGGGCCGCCTTATGCCTCCGGGGAGTTGGCATCTCATCATATATGGGTCGAGGCTACAAAAGACGCCATATTAAGGTATAAGCGGTATTGCAAATTAAATGTTCACGATCGCGCAGGTTTTGACGTTCACGGCCTTCCCATAGAGTTCAAGGTAGAGAAGGGTATGAATTTGCAATCAAAGCAGGAAATAGAGCAAAAAATTGGGGTGGATGCTTTTGTTGATGCATGCAAGCTCTATGCCAAAAAGCAGGTGGATGATGCGATAGTAAAGTACAAAAGGTTTGGCTCGTCGCTTGATTTTGGCAGCGTCTATTTACCCTATGACGACTATTATATGGAGCGTGGCTGGTTCGTATTCAAGTCAATGAGCGATAAGGGTCTATTATACAAGGAGCTGCAGCCTTTGGCATACTGCCCAAGGTGCGAAACAGTTCTATCATCCCAGGGCCCTGAGATCGAATATGAAGATGAGTCAGATCCTTCAATATTTGTGCGCTTTAAGGTTGCAAAAAGCAACCGCTCTTTAGACATAGCAGGAGCATATCTTGTCATATGGACAACAACCCCATGGACTATACCAGCAAATATGGCAATAGCCGTGAGTGCATCGGAATTATACGTTTTGATTAAATGCGGCACTGAATCATACATTGTCGCTAAAAATAGAGTAGACAAGTTCCTTGAGCTAAGCTCAATGAGCGGTACTGTAATATCCGAATTCTACGGCAGCGAGATGGACGGGACACTGTTTTCAAATCCCTTAGAGAAATACATACCCATGCAAAAGGAGCTCGCAAAAAACCACATAGTCATAGCATCGGAGGGTTTTGTGTCTGTCAGCGAGGGCACAGGAATATTGCATGTGGCTCCCGGGCATGGGCTTGAGGATTTTAGGCTTGGCAAAACGCGCAAGATAGCTGTATTCTCTCCTGTTGACTCCCATGCGTCATATACAATACAAGCTGGGGAATTTGCAGGAATGAAGGTTCCTGGTGAGGCCAACGAAGCGGTGCTTTTAAAGCTGAAGGCACAGGGCGATCTCTTATATAAGGGAACCATACGCCACAGCTATCCGCACTGCTGGAGATGCCATTCAAAGCTCATACAGCGCGCTACATTGCAGTGGTTTATCAACGTGCAGAAGATAAAAAAGAGCATGATAAAGGCGAACGCTAAGATAAAATGGCACCCCGAGCGTGCATCTGAGTGGTTCAAAAGTGCCCTTCAGAGCTCTCCTGATTGGTGCATATCAAGGCAGAGGTATTGGGGCACTCCAATTCCTATATGGACGTGCTCAAAATGCGAAAATATTGAGGTTTTCGGCTCAAAGGCGGACCTTGAGGCGCGCGCCAACATACACGGGCAAATATCAAACCTTCACAGGCCATATATTGATAGGGTATCGTTTAAATGCCAAAAATGCAACGGCGCAATGGAGCGGGTGCCGGACATATTCGACGTATGGTATGACTCTGGCATAGCGCACACCGCAAGCTTGAGCAAAGAGGAATTTGACCTTCTCTTCCCTGCTAACTGGATATCAGAGAGCGCGGATCAGATTCGCGGGTGGTTCACGATGCTTTTGCGCACGAGCATTGCGATATATGGCAAGAGCCCATTTAAAGAGGTCAACATAGGCGGCATGATAAAAGACGAGCTCGGCAATGAGATGCATAGGCATCTTGGAAATACTGTCAGCGCAAGGGAGCTGCTAGATATAGTTTCGGCCGATGGGTTTAGGTTATGGGCGCTATCCCATCCGAGATGGCAGGATATAAATCTAAAAAAGGAGGAGCTAAAGGAGGCAGACAGCAACATAATGACGCTATATAACATAGCAAATCTAATAGAGGAATTCTCAACTCTATGCGCCTTTGATCTAAAATCCATAAGCTCCCAGCCAAAAACAGAAAAGCTAGAGATAGAGGAGAAATGGATACTCTCAAAATTCAATACATTAATTTTGCAGACCACCAGCGCCCTAAACTCCTATCTAATAGACGATGCTGTGCGTGGAATCAGGGACTTTATATTAGATGATTTAAGCAGGTTCTATTTGAAGTTCGCAAAGCAGAGGGCAGAACTTAGCAAGTCGGATATGAAAAGGGTTACAAAGCTCTCGGGATATATACTTAAAGAGACGCTAATCATGTTTTCAACAATCGCTCCCTTCTCCTGCGAGAGTATTTATCAGAAGCTATTTTCGCAGAACGGAAATAGCATATTTATGGAGGAGTGGCCAAGGCCTAAGAAGAACAACATAAATGCCGAGATAGAATCGGACTTTAGCATATTTAAAAAACTGGTGAAGGCGGTTTTGTATTTGCGCGAGACAAAGAACGCAAAGCTTAGATGGCCTATAAAGGAGATTGTCGTTGAGACCGCAAACCAAAGGCTGATATCCACCATTGCAAGGATGTCTGATATGATCAAGATGTACTCGAATGCAAAATCGGTGCGGCTAATAGATCACGAGTACTCCAACCGCCAGATAAAGCCGCAATTTGGCGTCATAGGTCCAAGGTTCAAGCAGCACGCATCTATAATATCCCAGCAATTAGGCATGGTGAATGCGGAGGAGCTGCTTAACGAGATTTTGCTCAAGGGCAAATACCAATTGAAGATAGCTGCCAATACATTTGAGATAACTGCGGACTGCTTTGTTGCCGTAGAAGAGGCGGGTTCAGATAAGGGCATTGTGGTTAGCGAGCCGGACTGCCAGATGCATGTCACAATAGATTCTCAGATAACAGACGAGATGAAGTCCGACATACTTGCGCGCGAGGTAATTCGCAGGGTGCAAATTATGCGAAAGGAGGGTGGCCTGTCTAGAAAGGACACAATAGAGGTTCATGTGTTTGCAGAGCCGGCCATATCTAAAATGCTCGAGGCCCACAAGGATGAGATTTTATCTTCAACAAGATCAAAAAGGCTAAACCTCTCTGATCAAAACGTAGAAAATATGAAATTGCACTCCTGGGAAGTTCTTGGTTCAAATATATCCATTGGAATAAAGAATGCGAAAAAATCCACATAAGCAGACCTACCTGCGTGCACTTAACAACGTGAGCGGGAAATCCCACACTCTTTAGAGGTGGGATGAAAGCGAACCGCAGAAAAGTGTATAAATATAAATAATAATATAAATATATGGAACT
>JAJZLZ010000055.1 GCA_021850375.1 Microcaldota archaeon | reverse complement strand
GCGGAAAGTTCTTTTGCTATTAATATAAGGGCCTGCTGGCGCGCTATTTCATTGTCTATGAATTTATCTATCAAGTCCAGCTCCTGCATACCTTTGATCTCAACTCTGGCACCTCCTTTTATTGACATGTTAACATCCTGTCGTATAGAACCTATGCCACGTTGCACCATGCCTGTTAAGCGCAATAGGGTTCCGATATATAGCGCAACCTCCTTTGCAGCCTTTGGGCTTGGGATATATGGATCTGTGTCTATCTCAACTAGCGGAATTCCTAGCCTATCTGTCGCGTATTCTACCATAGTAGTGGTGCCCTTAATTATACCGCTAGACTCCTCCTCAAGAAACATGGTTGGTATACTTATCTTCTCTTTGCCAACATTTATCTTACCGTCAAGCGCGACCATCAAAGTGCGCTGGAATGCACTCGGATCGCTTCCATCAACAACGCCTTTTCGCATCACTTGGAATTCGTCAACTATTCTCATGCCCATCGATTTTGCTATTGCCACCGACACAACGAGCGCTTCTCTATTGAGTTCGTGCGGTGGCTCCTCATCTACGTCGACGAGGCAGCTTTTTGATTTGTAAGTATAATATGTGAATTTACGCTCCTTTTTCTCTTCAAATTCGGAGGAGTAATCAACTGCGCCCATCTCGCCTGCAACCGCGCGCTGCATTCGCTCCACTTTGCTGCCATAATCCTGCTCCGAATCCGCTTCGGCTAGGCATGCGCAGAAGAGTTTGGAAGAGCTGGCAAGGCGCTGGTGCACCTCAAGCCCGCACATAAACCCGATTTTTTTGTAGTCTATTGTTTCCATATGCGCACCCATATATTAGTTCAAGAACTCCTCAAGCTCCAGCCGGTTGCCGATCTCTCCTGAAATGTCCTCTAACATCTTTGTTGCCGCTTCTTTCTCCTTATAATTGCCTAAAAGCCATGACAGCTTGGCGAGGGCGCTCTCGGCTGTCATATCCTCGCAATATACAACGCCAAGATTGCTAACGAGCCTAAGGTTCCTATACACGTTGCTGTTCACCCTGCCATAGACGCACTGTGATACCATGCATACAACAACATTTTGGTCTATTGCGTGCTTTATGTTATCTAGCCATAGCATGCTTTTGTGCTTTGTAGACGCAGGCACATGCCCAAGGCCAGTCCCTTCGATGACAATCCCGCGATATCCTTTCTTTACGTAAAAGTCGATTATAGACGGGTCTGAATTGGGGTGGCTTTTTATGAGTGCAACTTTTGGCTCGTACTTTATTTTAAGCTCAATTTGTTTTTTTATGGGTTCTACTTTTTTGTATTCCCCTACATATTCTATTGACATATCCCTGTTAACATAGGCTATGGGAGCGCTATTTATTGGCCTGAAGGCGTCTCTTCTAGAAGTATGCATCTTTCTGGCCCTAGTTCCGCGTATAAGCATGCATTTGTCATCGGAACTAGTGGCATGCATGCATATACCAAGCTCAGCAATGTCAGAAGATGCCGCAAGCTTCACTGCGCACTGCAGATTAAAGAACGCATCGCTAGACCCCCTGTCGCTGCTTCTCTGAGCTCCGGTAATTATGACTGGAGCATTTAGGTTTTTGAGCATAAAGCTAAGAGCCGCCGAGGTATAATGCATTGCATCAGTTCCCATTGTTATAACCACTCCCTTTGCCCCATCCGCTAGTGCTGATGCGACCTCTGATGCGATCTGCTGCCATTCAATATATGATATATCCTCGCTTGCTATACTAAAGAGGTGGCGGATCTCGATGTTTGCCATCTTTGAGAGCTCAGGCACTTCATATAAAAGCTCCCCTGGCTCTGTTAACATATAGACTCCTCCTGTCTTGTAATCTATCTTGCTGCCTATTGTGCCTCCTGTGTATATTAAACATATATTATCAAGTTCAGCAGACTTTCTTATCTGCAATGTCGGGAACTTTGGGCTGCCCTTGCCCTTCTCTATTAATACAATATTTGCGCTCTTGTAGTACATCATTCCTATATTATAGCCGTTTTCCAGCTTTATTACAAGGACATCAGGGTTCCCGATTTCGGTTTTGGGCATTAGCTCTCCTGAGATCTTCAGGCCCTTATATTCAAATGAGATTCTATCGCCTACGCTAATGCCCTTCTCGCTTAAAAGCCTGCTGATAACATCTGAGTACATTATATAGCCTCAATTTCTCCGTATATCGCATTTGCTGATACGGCACTGATTCTAACTTTGGAATGCGTGCCTAAAATACTTTCTGGCGCATCTTTTACAACGACCTGCCTATACGATTCGTTCCTTCCGTTAACTGACATTAGCGTTTTCTCAGTGAACAGCGCATCTATGCTGCTATTGATATAACCTTTGTTTATGTCATTTTGCACAGACCTAACAAGGCGCGACATGTCATTGCTCCTCTTATTTATTACATCATAGCCTAGCTGTGGCATATTTGACGCGCTGGCATGCGGCCTTGCGCCAAAGCGCGAGATGTTTGTCACCTCAAAGCGCATATCCTCTATCAGATTGCAGCTCATTTCAAAATCCTTCTCCTCTTCAGTCGGGAAGCCGACGATGAAGTCTGTCTCTATGCCGACTTTCAAAAGGTGCTTTCTTATATAATCAATCTGGCCTTTGAACTCTGCAATGCTATACTCCCTCCTCATATCCCTTAAAACCTTATCGCTGCCTGATTGCACTGGAAGGTGCAAAAATCTATAGAAACGTTCGGATTTCATCACATCGCAGAGCCTTTCAATATATCTGTGCAAATGCTGCGGATTTAACATTCCTATTCGGACCTTAAAATCGCCTTCTATTTTATCAACCTTCTCTAAGAGCTCTGCAATGTCTGTCTTCTTGTCAAATCCATACGAGCCGATGTCTTGCGAAGTTATCTGGACTTCCTTTGCGCCGCTTTCAACGCTGTTTTTAATCGCCTTAAGTATTGCATCTTCACTAAAGCTTCTAAGGGGCCCCCTTGCAAATTTGGTTTCGCAAAATGAGCATGAGGAGAGGCAGCCATCGCTTACCGGTATGCGAGAGAGTATACTACCATTGGGAGATAGCATCGATATGCGCTCGCCGCTTTTGGCGCCGGCAATATTTGGCACAATTCCATGCCAAAGATCATCTAGCGCCTCGCATATCCTATCAACATTCTGTATAGTTACAATGCCTGCGTTGGGTGCATGCCTTTTTATAGTTCCCCTATTTGCTCCGGCCATGCATCCGGAAACAATGACTAATCTGTGGTCCTTTTCCAGCATATCTAGTTTGTAGAGTATCTTCTGCTCCGTGCCCTTCTTGACTGTGCAGGTGTTCATTATAACTATGTCGGCGTTTTCCATGCTGTCTGCGAGCACATAATGTCCCTGCAGCCTCGAGGCTATTATGTCGCTATCCGCATGGTTTAACGTGCATCCGTAGGTATCAATATATACGCTCTGCATAGAAATACGCCCTCATACTCCGGCAATATTCAGAAAATTGCCTATTATTCTCTCTCCACACAATTCATATTCTTTTCGCATCCTATTGTAGCTTTCAAATAGTTCTTCCTTTTTGATGCGCTTTAGGTCCAAATCCTCTTCTGCAAGCCTATTTAGAACCTCTTGTGTTATCTCAATATGTCCTTGAAATCCGTATGCCAAATCGCCGACTTTAATCACCTGAGCCTCGCATTGCGTGCTGCTTGCCAAAAGCTTTATTTCACCTAGCATAATTGCCGTTTCGTAATGCAGTTGGAATATAGGGATGCGCTGTGGCAATTTACTAAATAATAAATCCTCCTCCCCATTGCGGTTTAGCATTATGTTATATTGCTCTTTGTTTTCATCACTAAAACCTATCTCTGGAACTATGTTTTTAGTAATTTTAGCCCCATGGGCGATGCATAGTATCTGCATACCAAGACATATTCCTAAATATGGAACCCCAAATTTTACGCAGTTGCGCGCAAACTCTATCTCCTGAATTATCTTATTGGTTTTGTCATTAGCGCTATTTGGCCCTCCCATAACAATAGCAGCCGAATACTCATTTGGTCTAGGCAATATAGAATCATTGTCAGGGCAAATTATCTCGTATTCCGCTCTTCTGCGCTTTAGCATATCCTCTATTTTCCCGGGGCCTTCCCTTTCTATATTTTTAATTATTAAAACCACCAAGCCATTCACCAAATTTAACCGATTAAATACTATTAAATATCTCTATATAATATTATATTATTGCACTGCCATGCTAAATCATGCTGGCAATGCGAAGCTAATTAGTGATAAATTGCAAGCTTCAAATACAAGCGTGTTTAAGGACATTCAGGCGCGAGATAGCGTAAGCGATCTTTTAGCTAAAGGGAATTTGCATAAAATTACGGAGCTCATAAAGTCTGATAAGCAAATTGCAATGGCAATAATCTCTAATCCAAAATACTCTGCAATAATATATGAGAAATCGACTGGGAGAACGTTAGGCCACGAGGCTGCAAAGCGATATCTTTCTGCCTCCTTGCATGCCGCGCAAAACGAAAATATTTGGGTTATAGTAGATGGCAGCGGATGGAGCATAGGCCACGAAGCGGCTTTATGCAGGGATGAGGTTGCAAGATACTGCATAGATAAACCCAACCTCCTTAAGCCTAAGACCGCAAGGGGCGTGAGTGTGGCTAAAACAATACTCTTAAAGCATGCTAATGTGCTCTCAGAACAAGAGCAACAGGCGCTTGGGCAGTATATCTTAGAGATCAAAAATGATAGCACCAACAATACATGCAGCGATAAATGTGGCGAGGGCTCCAATAAAACAGATTCAAACGGTGTGCAAGCGGGTTTTCTTGGTATAACTATCAGGACCAACATTAATGCAGATTCACAAACAACTCCTGCTGCTTATAAACGTGCTCCTCTTGAAATACAGGTAGACAAAAATGGGGGCGCCATTTCGCATACAGATGAGGCTATAGAAATAGAAACAGACCTTAAATTAAAATTGAGCGAAAACGGCGCGGCATACATTATGCAGATGCTAAAAGATGACCGAATGTTTTCTAGATATCTAGTTGATAATCGCATAGGCCTTAAAATTAAATTGGATGACAATGGGAATACAATTGCACATTTTCTTACCAAAATAAACGAAGAATATGCAACAGTACTATCTTTAAATTATGAGACGGCAAGCATAAACAACGCCTTTGGCTGGTCAATATGCCATGAAGGAGTCCGTTTATTCAATAAGCTTGCATGCGCGGTCATGAAGTCTGAAGATAATCGGCTATGGGAGTTATGCGATGAGAGAGGAAGAAGCGTAGGGAGTATAGCGGTCAGGCATCATGAGACCCTAGCGCTGCTTGCAATCCGTTCGGATTTTGCCCAAAGCCTCCTCAGCATCGAGAACGACGATGGCGTATCTGCTGCCCATGAGGCTACCAAATGGAAGAGCTTTTCAATTGAAGTCTTAAACAAGCATGATATATTTTCAATGCGCACAAGAAAGGGCGAGAGCGTGGCGGAATGGGCGGTTAGGCAGCATAAATCAGCGGCAATTGCTGTTTTGCACAGCAAGCAGCGCTACATCGATAAGTTGGGTGCAATAGAAGGCAGCAGATTAGTTGAAGTGGCAGATGAAACCCTGCGCAAATCAAATCTTCGCGTCTAATTTATATTTTATTTTTATAAATAATTTTGCCATCAAA
>JAJZLZ010000041.1 GCA_021850375.1 Microcaldota archaeon | reverse complement strand
ACCTCTATATTCTTTATGATACGGTCCGGGAATACTGTGCCTGGCGGAACTATGCGCACCAGAACGCCGATTGCTCCGTATTTTGGATATGCGGTTGAATGCGCTTCCTTCACAAGCTCTACAAGATTTCCGGATTTTGGTATGTATCCTATGCTCTTTCTGATCTTTTTCTTCTTTGCGGACTTCGCGGCAAGCTTTCCGCTTGCGACTATTTCCGCGCCCAATGCGCCATTTTCAACCATCTCCCTTAAGGAGGATTGTATTATCCTTCTCGCATTAAGCCCGCGCTCCAGCCGATCTGTTATGCTCTTTGCCACAAGCATAGGCTCAAGCAGCCTGTTCTCTACCTCCATCACATTTATCTGCGGATTTTCTACGTGGAAGTTCTTCTTTATATTCGCGGTTATTGCATCTATGGTCTTTCCACCCCTGCCGATTACGCGGCCAGGGTTTAGCACATAGACAGTTATTCGCGTGAGTATTGGCGTCTTTTGGATCTCAACGCGCGAGAATCCCGCGCGCGTTAACTCCTTGTTTAAGTATCTAGATATTTTTATCTTTATCAGTGCGTCGTCTGTAAATTTAGTTTCTATTCCCAATTAATGCACCTTGCTCGATATTTTTGCCTCCACTTTCTCGCCATTTGTTTTTGCTTTGTGTACGCGCTTTGCTCTTGTCGTCGCATTCAGCGCGCGCGTCATTCCATTGCCAAGCCCTGATGCATCCTTGTATGCAATTCCTATCTCGATCTTGGCAAGCTCTATGTTGCTCTTGCGCATCGTTGTATAGCCGTATCCTCCGCTTCTGACCGCCCTCACGCCCTTTGGCGGTGTTCTAGGTATTATTATTGTCTTGTTCGGAGCAGCGTGAACAACATACATTGAATCAACGTCCATCCCCTTGTTTTTTGCATTTGCGCAGGCGTTAATTAAAACCTTACGTACCATCTTTGCGCATTTCTTTGGATATCTTCCCTTTTTGCCGCCAAGCTCGTGCCTTGATCCCATATACTTGTTGTGCCTTTTGAATTCGATTGGAATATCTCCTTTAGATACCTTCTCAAGCATTGCTATAGCAGCTGAGGCATTGCGATATCTTATATAGTCGCAAACGGCGCATAGGTCCTTGAAGCTCGCATTGAGCCCGGACTCTACGCTGAATACGATGTCCTTTCTGTCCATATTGTATGAATATTTCGTCATTTCACCGCCAGGAACTTGCTTCCTCTTGTCGCCTTTATGCCCGGGCTTGAATGTATTACGCGCTTTGTCGTAAAGCCAAATTCCCCTAGCCTGTGCCCTAGCATCGAGGCATTGATTACAATTTTCTTGTATTCCTTGCCAGTGTAGACCTCAAATGTCATGCCGACCCATGATGGTAAAATTACTGCTTCGCGTATGTGGGTTCTGATGGGCTTTGTGTTGTTGCCTTTTGCGTGCTTTTCAACCTTCTCAATTAGGTTTTTATAGTCTAGCCCTTTGCGCTTGATGCTACGCCTCTCCCTGGAATTTATCATGTTCAGATATTCTTCATCTTTTAGCCCTACTAGCTGCATTGGTGTTCTTCCCCTAAATGCTACTCGCTCTACCATAAGATTACCTCTTCTTGCGACCCACTCTGCTGGCCGCTATGTGCCCTACCTTTCTTCCGGGCGGCGCGTTCCTTGATGTCATGCTGCTTTTACCCTTGTGGTGCTGCTTGCCTCCAAACGGATGGTCTACCGGGTTGCTCTTAACTCCCCTTATCGTCGGCCATGTGCGGTTTAATGGATGCATCATATAGTGGCTCTTCCCTGCTTTTACTATTGGCTGATCAATCATGCCTCCGCCTGCCACTACGCCAAGCTGCGCCCTGCATTCGTTGCTGAGATTTATGCTCTGCTTTGAGGGCATTTGTATGACAGTCTCTTTACCCAAATGTGCACTTATATAACCGGATGCGCCGGCACTCCTTATGAACTTGCCGCCGTCTCCTGGTTTTGATTCAATATTATATACAGGGGTTCCCTCAGGTATTGCACTGAGCTTCATTATGCTGCCGATTGTGAACATGTTCTTGTTTATGTGCACGCGATCGCCTATGCGCACACCCTCTGGCGCTATCATGTAGCTATCGCTCATATCTTCATATACTATGTGCATTAGCGGAGCTGTGTGGCCTGTGTGATTTATGAACTCAACAACTTCTCCTGTTAGCTCCTTGTTGTCGTAGCTCACGCTTATGTCAAAGGTGCCCGGAAGCTTGGTGTATGAAATTGACCCCTTGCCTCTTCTTTGTTGTCTTAATTTCTTTCCCATATATTACACCAGTTTCAATTTCATCGCAACATCTGCCGCGCTTGAGCCCTTTGATAGGCGGATATATGCCTTCTTCTTGTTGTTTGGCATGTTTGCAACTCTAACCGAATCGACTTTGACTCCGAACTTCTCCTCAAACTCCTTTTTTATCTCAACTGATCCAGATCTGTGGTCCACGATATATGTTATCGTGTTCAAACGCTCTATTATTCCCACTGCCTTTTCTGTTGCAATAGGATATCTTAATACGCTCATATTTATCTAATCTCAAGTTTTTCTATTGCGCCATCAAGCGATTTAAGCGCTGATTCGCTCCATATGACCATTTTGCGAGGAGATCCGCCGGGTGCTAAAAGCCCAACTGAAAGATTGTTAATCGTGCATGCGTCAACGCCCGCTATGTTTTTTGCAGAACGCGTAGCTGCTGATGGCTGTCCGATTACTACAAGAACACTCTTCTTATATATTCTACGCCTTGAAGAGCGCCTAAGCCCCTTGCGAAGTTTTGCCTTGTTTGGCTCCAATTTAGCTCCGCATACAAGCTCTATTGCATGCAGCATGTCCTTGGTCTTTGCGATATTGTCTATTTCCTTTGATGCAACTATTGGAGATCTGTTTTGCGCCGTCGCCGCAATGGCGCTTGCCACTGCGAGGCGGTATTCTTTTTTATTGATATTTTCAATGAGCCTTTTTTCTATAACATGAGGATGTGCGCGCTTTCCCGTAACCGAGGAAGGTATTCTTCTGACCTTTCCCTGCGCTCCGCCCCCAAGCTTCTCCCTTGGCCTAATCGCAACTCCCATGTGCCTTCCTGTTCTATATGAATGCATGGCACCGTAATATGTCGCAGTTGTTTGCATTCCCGCAAGAGGATAATGCCCCTGCGGCTGCAGCCTTCTGCTGTTTTCCGCATCTACCGCGCGGCGTATCAGTTCCGGCCTTATGCGCTCGGAAAATACATTCGGAAGAGCGGTGCTGCCCATCTTCTTTCCGTCAATTGATATAACCTGTGCGTCCATATAGGTTTCACTTTATGCTAATATAAGTTACCTTTGGCTCTTTTATGCCAAAAATATTTCTGTTGGTCACTGACTTCCTTATCCTGACCATTCTTTTTGATGGACCGGTTATCGAACCGTCTACCATCATGAAACTGTTTTTTATTATCCCATAATTCTTAAATCCGGATTTTGGATTTATGGCCTCTGATGGGGTCCCGATTTTCAAAACCCTCTTATTGTAGTCTGTTCTGTAGTTGAATCCCATCTGCCCGGCCTGTGGCACTGTGAATAGAACCTTGCCTGGAGAGAACGGACCTAACGTTCCAACGTGCCTTGTCTTTTGCGTTGCCTTGTGGAACAGCCTTGCGGTGCCGAATCTCTTTATTGTTCCCTGCCATCCCTTGCCGACCGATATTGAGCTTATATCGACAAACTCCCCGTGTTTGAATACCTCCATCGGCTCTACATTCTTGCCGATTCGCTCTTCTATGTACTTTAGCTTTGCTGCAACATCTGCACCGCCAAGAGACGACTCAAACTTTACCGGGTGGTGCTGTCCTGTTGATAGCTTTTTAACGTCCGCTTTTATTAATGCGGTTATATCATAAATAGTGTCTATTTTAGACTTTGCATACTCTAAAGTCTGCGTCTTTGAATTCTTTGCGCCAGACGGCTTTGCCTCAATGACTTCGAATGCGCTCTTCTTGTAGCCGTTTGCGTCTTTTGTATAGAACCTTGCGCCGTAGACTTGCATCATTGGAAATTCTATAAATGTGCACGCCCTGGCAACCTCGTTGTTTTTTGAGGGTGATTCGGTGTCATCGGTCATTCCAATATGCGCCATTCCTACCTTATAGCCTATAATGTTTGTTATTGCTGGCTCCTTCAAATATCTTGGTGCAGAGCGCAGCCTAGGTAAGCGGCTTGTTGCCCTTCTTTTTTGCCAAAACTGCATTGATCCTTTATGTGGTGGCATATAAATTCGCCATTAGCTTTAAAACAAGGCCAATTAAGATGTAGAAACTAGCCATTGACTTTTATATATTCTTTCAGTTGTTTTTATATACCTTGCTTTTTATTTTGGTCTTTGGAAGTTTTTAATTTATGCACCGCGCGCGCTGCCGAATCTATTGTATATATCTCGCGCATTGCGGATTTTACTGAAGCTTTTAATGCCGCGATGTCTTTTGCGCATATAGAAACTACTGTAATGTTATTTGTTTGTTTTATTGTCTGAGTGCTCCTTTTGCTCTTTGAACTTTTAATTATGCCTATATTTTTATTAGGCAGCTCAATTTGCGCTTTGTAATTCATGCCCTCCAATTTAAGCACACCCACTAAGACCTGATCAGCTCCTCTGCGCGAGTCTTATCAACTCTTGACAGGTCATTGCCGCATGTGCATTTGAATGTTACGTCGAATGCCGTGTCAAAAGTATATATTATCTTATCCTCCTTGTAACATTTTTCGCAAATAAAGTAGTCGTTGCACGTGCTATTTGATACGACCTTTTCTGTCTCAAGATCAGTTACGTGCTGCAGGAAAGGCAGGACTTTGCTTGTATTTATATACCAGGCAAACGATAGCCATCCTTTGTCGTTTTTCGATATGTAATAATTAGTTATTCCATAGCCCTGCATTATATTCAGCATGCGGCGTATGGCGTTTATTTTCATGCCCAGCTGCTCGGCGAGATACTCGTCTGTCTTTGGGGCGTATAGCATGCCAAGGACATCAACAGCAGCTTTTGATACATTCTTTCTTAAATAGTCAGTAGCAATATCTGATGCAATTATCTGATCTATGTAGCCTTTTACTACATCAGGAGACATTATGTTTTGATTCTTCTTGCGCTCTACTTTCTTTTTCACTTCCTTTAACTTATCTGCAGCCTTTGGCTGCTCAACCTTCTTTAGCTGGCGCGCCTGAACTTTAGCTTTTGCTGGCTGTGGCCTCTTTGCCAAAGCGGCCTTTGGCTTTTGTGATTTTGATTTTTTATTATTTTTGTTCATTTTAGCACCTGTAGGGTTTTGCGGTTTTTAGATTTAATTACCACACTTAATTTATGACATTCCTTATATATTAACCTTGCTATTTGGCGGTGCGATGTATTATCCCGAAATAAGTTCCTCTCGTCAAATAAGAAAAGGCTTCTCGACGAAGCAATAACCATGAAGACACTAAATTCAAGAAAACTTCACTAGATAATAAACAGGATGAGGCATATTCCCTGATGAAACTGCAGAAAATGCCGCTTTTGTCTTTGAAAATTCGATAAAACCATACGGTATTCCAAAACAGGTAATAAGTGACCATGGAACACAATTTATCCCTCTTCAGAGAGAAACTTGTCCTGATCCTGAGATGAACATATTCCAGAGGAAACTGCAAGAATACAACGTTGAACACGTTCTTGCAAGGATAAAACACCCTCAAACAAATGGGAAACTTGAAAGATGGTTCTATACATTCGACATGCTAACTAAGCAGTTTGACGGTGATATGAATAGGGCAATAAAGTTCTACAACTTTATTGGCCTCACATGAGTCTTACGACACCTCAAGGTCGTCTAAGGACTCCATATACAGCATTTCTTGAGAAAATGAGAAAAACTTAAATGGAGATATTGTGAAATCTGATTACCGAGAGGAAGTTAATTTAAGACAATACAGGCAGGTGCATCTATCTAAAGTATATCAGTAGCCATAACTTAAAAAAGTTTATAGAAACTATTTTACTATTAGCCCTCTGTGCTTTTTCCCTGATGATGTAAGGGCTCTAAATGCCCTGCGTTTTACATTTAGCATTTTTGCATATATTGGATCAGCAAGAATTGATGGGCTTGAGCGGTCAATCATAATCACTTCATAGAAGTTACTAGATCCGGAATTTCCTACATAAT
>JAJZLZ010000022.1 GCA_021850375.1 Microcaldota archaeon | reverse complement strand
CCACTTCGGTGATCATGCCATCCTTTGCATAAACCTTGAATATTACTATTACATTAGACATCAAGGTCCCTCAAAATTGCACTCTTTGCACTTGTATACGTTGGATATCTCCCTGCAGTGTTTGCAGCGTGTTATCTTTGACTTGCCGCATGACGGGCAGGTAAATTCCGTATACTCGTGAGTCAGCCTTCCGCACGAATCGCATTTCTTTCCTGGTAATACTGCTATAAAATCACTCCCTTGTTGTATTCTATCTTTTAGCCTTGGTATTTATATTCCTTGGGTTTTTCTTTTCAAGCGCAGCTGCCTGCTTCTTATCCTCAAGCCTATCGAATTTTGCGCTTATTTGGTGGGTTATAGTCATTCCGACCATGACCAGCAAGAAGAACAGCATTATTATGACAAGCATTATTAGAACAATAATTACCTGCAAGAAGCTGTTCATTCCTTCGATCTCGGCCTGTATTTGCTGCAAATATGTAATTTCGCCTTGCCCCTGCTGCACAGGCTGGCTTACCTGCATCAGGTTTGTGCTTATTATCTGAGTATCTGCGCTTAGGACTTGGGCAAGGTATGCTGCGGAATATGCCTGCTGCGCAAAGCCTAATGCCTCCGTCTTGTTATTTGCCACTTCTGACTGCGTTAGATAGAAGCTCGCCTCTTTTGAAAACTCTGTAGCCCATACGCCATAATTCGCCTGGCGCAGCATTGCCGAAGTAACCTTGTTTAACATTGTTGTGTTGCCGGAATATGCAGTTGATGAATTTCCTAGGGCAAATGCGTAGTCTGCATCGTATATGGCAACAGGGTAGTTTGAGCTCTTATATGCTGCCTGTGCGAGCGTTAAATACATGCTCGGATATTGGCGGGCGCGTGATATTCTGTCCATAGCCACTGTGCGAAGTGCGCTTGATGGTATGACATATGATGCATTCTGGTAGTTGTAGCTGTATAAATACGATGCCGCATCGCACCATGCGCCAGCCTCTCCAGCATTGCTCAATGCCCCAAATATGCTATCGCTCGTCACCTGCGACGCGTTGTATTCGCTAATCGTCTGGTTTATCGTATAATTGCCCCAGCCCTGCCTCATCTGCGCAGCTATGACATATTGGTAATTCTCATAGGTAAGCGCCGGAGATATTAGCGATGAGCAGTAGGCGCTGACGTTATCTAATGTCTCAGATGCTATTTGCGGATTGGATTTGTAGCTTGCAAACGCATGGGCATTGACATAGTCAAGGAATGCCAAGTCTGCTGCTGTGTAGAAGTATCCTCTGTCATATAATGATGCGCTGTCATTTAGCACCACAGACAGTTTTGCTGCTATTGGGGATAGAGATGTGTTGGAAGATAGGTTGCTTATTTGCGCAGAAGTGGTATTTATCGTGTAGCTTGCAAGTCCTTGGAATGGCAGCTCATCGCATATTCCTATGCAATTCGCATTTGGCGTTTGGATGTTGCTAAGGTTGTAGTCCACAGTATAATTATACTTTAATTCATTCTTAGCAAAATTTGTGCTGCCGTTGAATATATATGATGCTGCCTGGGTTATGTTGGCTACTTGTATTAATGGTATATTATATGCCATCTGGGCGTAAGCATACATCTCCTCCTCTATCGGGTCAAACTGCGCCGCAGGCACAAAGATCGCATCGAGATGATCCTTCGATGCAGCCTGGGCTTTGTCTATAACTCCTCCTATCTCGCCTATGTTGCCGTTTGCACCTATGGTCCCTGTCATTGTAATGTTTGGATGTATCTGCTCTCCTTTAAATGCAGATATCGCAAGTATTGTCATTGCCGCGCCGGCGCTTGGGCCAGACACGTTTGCATTTGCATCGCTGATGTGGTATTTAAAATCAAAATTGCTGAAGTTCTTTCCCGTATAATTTGCCGCATATTGTGCAGCCTGCTGGGCCGATTGAAGCGTCGATGTTCCAACTGCGCTAGGTCCTGTGATTGAGACCGTCCCGTTGCCTGTGGTTATATTCAGCGATATGTGCGTAATGCTTCCTGTGTTGTTTCCAATTATTACGGCAGGCGCAGCTATCATAGAGCTACCGACATACGAGCCTGCAAACGCATATGCGCAGGCGATAAAAACGGCTATAAACATCGTGATATATTTTGCTCCCATACAATCAGCAATACTAATAAATTGAGAACGTATAAATACCTATCTAAAAGGTCTGGAAACTACAATGCAAGGTATAAGTAGTAGACTCCTAGTGATATCAAAATGCCAAATAACAAAAATGGTATCGCAGGCAAGGGGCGCTTGTAGCGCTTTAACGTATACATTGTAATTAATATCCCAAGAACCGCTCCTACTGTTATTACAAAGCTAAGGCCAAAATTTAAATCCACCTTGTATGCTGACACTGCGAGCATCAAAGGCGTGGCAAGATCTCCCGTGCCAAGCGCAGTCCTTGCAGAGATGGGCACAAGATTATTTTTCTTAAGCGCTTCATAAATCTCTCCGCTGCCTGCTTTTTGCGCAGAATATTCCTTTTGCTCTTTTTGGCTGAGCGAGGATTTTGGTACTGCCTCTATTTCGCTTGCCATAATCATAAGCGACATGTTGTAGTTTATCGCCATATTGCCGAGAGCTATCATGTGCTTTGTTATAAATACTGAGACGAAGTCGTATATTGCAAGCACGAACATAAATAAAAGCGCCATGTAAAAGCCAAAGCTTATGCCGAGCACAAGGCCTACGCCGACGCTTGATATCATCGCGGTTATGTTTCTAAGATGCGGCCTTAAAAGCTTTAGTATCATCAAACAGACTGCAGACAGGGCTGCGGCGGCTGCAAGGTATATTCCTGTGTTTCCGAAAAATGCGGAATATGAGTTTCCTAAAACTGCCGAGTATAGCGCCAAAAAGAACACGAAAGCGGATACTACAACAACTACAAACTCAAGTACCTTAAATAGCACATCTCCCTTGTAAAATTTAAATATCAATAAAAGCACTGCTGATACCACCACGATATAGCCTATATAAAACAGAGTGCCAAAATACCCTGATGCTATCTGTGCCCCGGAGAGCTGCACGTATGTGGCACCGCTAAATATTTGGGATGCGAGCAGCAGCCCTAAAAACTGCACGATCATAAACATTGCTACTATGTAAAGCAGCTGCCTGTGCTCAATAACTCTAAGCGCCAAATAATCACAACAGTCTAAATAAGAAATTGGAAAATTTATAATACTAACAGTCTAATTGCCACTTCTATTTATATCGCCAAGAAGCAATTTGCGCGCATATAAGCCAAAATGCCCGTTATAAATCAAATGGCGCAACTATGCAGTAAACTATAGTTATATATATTAGAACAGCAAAAATAATATTGCTACTGCTGATATTTAGTGATAAAATGTTACGCACGCAAAGTAAAGATACACAGGCAAACGCATGGAATTTAGTATGGCGCATGGCACGCTCAGGCGATAGCGAAGGCTGCGCAAAAGAGCTATATGAAAATGTCTCCAAAGGTGTGCTTTCATTCAGTGGTTCTAGCGCGCCTAAAAAATACCTCAACGCAATAACCACGATTACAAGGCACATGGGCGTCGAAGAATCAAACAAAATTATGCTTAGCGCAGTTAGGGTAATCTCAAGAGAAGCGCGGGCAAAAGAATCATCAGGAGAATATGCAGATGCAGTGCTGTGCCGTGAAGCTGCGGCAGTTATGGCAAAAATACTATCTCGCAGAAATTATCCTATGCAAAATGATATGAGCGGTTTTGATGAGGAAAACAGGCGCCTTCTAAGATTAGATAGGACCATAGTTAAAATTTAGATTTAAAATAAGTGATAAAATGACCATAACATCAAAAAAGCAAATGGCGCATTTTAATAAATTACCACTTAGCGCCACTGTAAATCTGCCATTAGATAGGGAAATATACTCTCATGTTATTGAGATGTATATATCTGCAACCGCGCCAAAATTATCAAAAGAGATTGATTTAAGCATCGAGATGAATCCACAGCAACGATTTGTTGCAGATGTGCTAATGCTTGCAAATTTGTCACGCAGCAGCGGCGTTTCTGCTGACGAGAATTGGCAGAGCCAAATAATTATGGCCGGAATAAATGTGCTGTATTTAGAATCTGAGCGGCTAGATAAGCGCGGGGATTTGGAAAGCCGCAAGCTGTCAGGGCAATGCATGCTATCGTGCGCATCGCTGTGCAAATCCGCGCAATTTATTTTAGTTGACGGGCAAACAAAAGCATTGGTTAGAGCAATACAAAGGGACGCGCTAAATAGCGCAAGGTGCAAAAGTTCTGGTGATATTGCACGCCTTATTAGATACAAATAATTGTGATATAATGGCATCAAAAGAAAAGGGCATTCAAGATAGCAATGAGAACCATTTGCCAGAAATGTTTGAAAGAACATCCAAGATGCTTTCAGATATGCTAACATCGAGAAACTATGATGGATTTGCCAAACTTGTTAGAGAATCTTCGCTTATGGTACGTGCCTACATAAATTACATGGACGAGTCATTAGAATTGGAGAAATCTGAGAAGGCGCGGCAAATACTGCTCTTTGGAGCGGATATTTTCATGAAAAAAAATTCTCCCCTGGAATACGCAGAAATTAAGTGTAATATTGCGCTCAGCTACAAAGGCCAAAATTCAGATCTCATGCAAAAGCACTATACTGATGCTATAAAATCGCTTGACAATGAAATTGATAAGTTTATAAGTGCAGGAAATTCTATAGAAGCCGCAAGCATGCTTGTGATTTCTGCTAACATGTCAACTCTTATTGATAAAAAAGAGGCAAAAGCGCGCTACGCAAAAGCGGTATCGCTTTTTGTAGGATTTATAGAACTTGCCGAGTATAATGATGTGGATAAAATTTTAGATATTACGATTCCTACGGCTCTAATAACTCTAAAAGAACTAAACGATAAAGACGGAGCGATAATGGTTTTAGATAAAATTAAGCACAAGATATCAAATATGTTCGAGCGCGCGGTAGAAAGAAATGATTCGAGGCTATCTTCTGGGCTATTTTTAACGTATACTGCTGTATGCAAATTATCAGAGGCGGTAAAGAGCGATGAGCTTGAAAGTGTAATTAAGGAATTAGGTACCAAAACGATGAATGAATCAGAGATAATGGCCTTTCATGATAGTGTGCTTAGGCGAGCCGATGAGCAGAATTCTCAGTGGATCATGCGCAATTAAGGCGTGCATGTCATTCTATGCTTGCAATCCCCTTGAAACTCTGAAGCTGCGATCCGGCTTCGTCTTCTGAATTGAAGACAACTATTTCAATATGGTTTCGCTCCGCCATGCTAAGTATGTACTGCACCTGCGCATCCCCAAGCATGCTATCGTTTACTATAAGCGTTTTTGCGGAAAACGACTCTACAGACTCGCGTACATTATCAATTCCGTATTTAGATAATTTGGATGAGATGCCAGAGAGGAAGCGCTCCATTAGTATGAATTCGCTTCGTATACGCTCTTTCGAAAGCAGAACCTCAACTTCCTTACTTCTAATAAGTTCATAGACGCCGGATCTTTCGGAGTTGCTAGAAGGCAGAAACATAAGTTTTTTTCCACTATTTTTAAATGCAAAATCATCCTCTGCGCATTTTTTGATATCATCTTTTGTAAAACCGGGCCCTGCGATTATTATCGTTTCGACCCGCATTTCCGAGGCTATCTTTAGTATGGAAGAAAAATACTTTTTTTGCTGCTCTCCAAAATCCTTTGGGCTTAGCCTCTTGCTCAAATTGCTATATATCTCATTGCGGAATTCAAGTCCATATCCAAGCAGATATGCCGGCAGCGCCTTTTCATCATCCACCACAATTATTCCTAGTCTAGGCCTTTTATTGTCCAAAACGGCATTTTTTACTACCTGCCCAATGTATTCTGGCCATGAGTCTTTAATCACTTCAAATACATCTCCGCAGGAGATGTTTATCGTATGATAGCTCTTCAGCCTTACATATTCAAGAGGCCTACCATCGACTATCTTTCCAGCAAGGCGCAGCCTGAGTGCGGTTTTGTCAAGCTCTGTCTTCTCTACCTTTAATGTTATGAATACCTTCTTCATCTCTCCTTCGTCTCCCTCATCTGATTTGAACTTGCGTTCGCTTTCGGATTTTATAATATCTCCGCTGAAAATGATGCGCTGCATTGACCACATGTCCTCAAGAGTATCTACTCTCACTTTAAGCGAGCCGCTTTCATATGAACGAAGTATCTTCATATATACACGTCAAAAACCAATAGATTTGTTTATAAATACAACT
>JAJZLZ010000049.1 GCA_021850375.1 Microcaldota archaeon | reverse complement strand
TAAGGATATTTTTGCCATCAAAACTGCGCCTTCTCTGCTTTGCGCAGCTGCAATAAAGCGGTTTTTGTGGCAAAATATGGCGTCATCAACTCCGCTTATTCTAGCAAGCTCTGCATCTCTTAATCCTGCCCACGATTGCGGTAGGAGCTTTTTAGATTCGAATGAATTTAAATTCTTCGGAACTGCGCGTACTATCCACGATTTACCCTCAGGGAATATTACGTATTTTATGCTCTTTATTCTATCAATTAAAACGCGCCATGGTATATAACGCACAAAAACAACATATCCCTGCCTATGCTTGATTGCATTATTTATAATATTGTTTATATGTACGTCAGATTCAATTGCTGCAGCGCCTTCGGCTGCAAATATCTCTCTTTTCATGAGTGTTGTTGCAAAGCAGACTGCCTCTTCAAAGCGCTTATCATAATCCTTTTTTTCCTCTCTCCAGTTAGGATTGAATGAGTCTATGACGTTTCCAATGCTATAAGGTTCTGCCAATGCACTCTTATACAATTTTATCCCATTGTCATTAGCGTCGATTGGCTGTATTATATTCTTGTCTATTATCTCCCAAGCCTTATGACTAGCTAATTTGTGCCCAAAATGCCTCCATATAAGGCCGACAGAGGCATAAGGTATTTTGTTTTTTCTAACGCCTGCACCTTTTGGCTGGTGGTGATCGAAATCTAATGTTTTAAAATTATATTTTTGCCCTACATCCACTCTCGCATCGGCCGTAGAGTATATTTTCTGTTCTCTGGTGCGTATCACCTTTAGTTTGGGATACAACAGTCGGAGTATTGCAATAGCAAATACGTCATCAGGATGGAAATCACCACTGTGAACGGCAACTATTTTCATTAAATCACTTAAATTTGGCGTTAAGATTTTTAAGACTAGCGTAAATTATAATGCAATAGTTAAAACCAAATGGCGAATGGCAGCAATATTGCCACCGTTAATCAGTTGACACATAGATTAAGCGCCGGGGGTGGGAATCGAACCCACAGAAGCCATTACTAGCTAAACAGCTTAGCAGGCTGCCGCCATACCACTAGGCGACCCCGGCACCGTATTATCAATCTCTCTAAGTGCCTAATATACTTTTCCTTGGAATCAAATATTTATAATTTTAAAGTCCGTATATCTTAATACGACTGTCTAACCCAATCTTGATTATAAATGTCCAAATATCCTAAAATTTCTATCTTACAATCCTCTTACCGTCAAATAAAAACATATTACGTGGCAGCCTCCTACATTTTAAAGCGGCAGAAGCCGACCTTGAATCAAAAGAGTATGCAGCGACTACTGCACGATTGCTCCTTCCGGCCTGGCCTGGTTCGCATAATAGTTTACCAGATAAGGCAAGACATCACAACATATGTGAAGGCGATGCATACTTATATGACACTCAATCAGCATTGGCCCGCCAAAAGGGATTTGCGAGCGGGAAACCCTTAGCTTCCCAGCCTATCTGCCAATAAGGATTAATTTCCTAATTATTAATATGTTTCTATATTATAAATAAATAAAAACGTCACATAAATGGAGATACAAATGGATAAGGATATGGTATGGCACATAGTGGCAATAAAAAAGCAGGATGACGGAACATATGTTTATTACGCAAGGGAAAGAAGCAGATCCGATGCCGAAAGTCTTAACGAAATGAGTAAAGAGGTAAATTTTATACTTCAGGCTGCACAGCCTAAATGGTTGCTTCGCACGGAAGATATGAAATGGCAACAAGAAAAAAACAGAACGGTTGAAGATGTACTGATAGATCCGAAATATAAAAAATTTTCCGATGAGATTAGTGATTCATTACACGGAAGGGGTAGTGCAGTATACGGGTTATTTAGCAAGCATGATAAGGTCTATTCGATTGGAGACATAATCGAAGAAGGTCGTGAAAATGTCATTGTTGGCACAAGGGTTAGATCTAGCAGATTACCTGTCAACGGATAATGCTTAGCTGAAGGATAACTATGCCGCGCTATTTAGGAAATGCGAATACGCATCTCCGTCGCGAGCTTCTAGCTTTTCAACTACCTCCTTGTCCGCGTTTTCTATGGTCTCGACCACTTTCATAGCAACTTCAATTACGCTATCTGGATTCTTTCCTACTGCGGTCTCGTCAGAAAACATTAGCGCGTCTGTGCCGTCAAGGACCGCATTTGCAATGTCGCTAACCTCTGCGCGCGTCGGCGTTTTGTTATTTATCATTGAGTATAGCATCTGGGTCGCCGTTATGACCGGCTTTTTCATTTTATTTGCCATGGCAATTATTCTCTTTTGCGCCAGTGGCACATTCTCCACTCCAATTTCAGTGCCAAGGTCTCCCCTTGCGATCATTACGGCATCGGATTTTTGTATAATGTCTTTTAGATTGTCAAGTGCTTCAGATTTCTCTATTTTTGCTATTAGTGGTATATTAGACTTTAGATTTGAGAGGACCTGCCGTGCAAATTCCATATCTTCACCAGAGCGCACGAAAGACACGGCAATGTAGTCCACATTGTTTTCAACGCCAAATTTTATATGGTCAATGTCTGTGTATGTAACTGCCCTTAAATTTGCGGTGCTGCTTTGTATATTAACGCCCTTGCCCTTCTTTATCGGTCCACCAAACTCTACTATGCAGCTCACCATTCCGGCACTCACATGAAGAACCTTGAGTTTTATCTTTCCATCTGATATGAATATTATGCTGCCTGGTTCTACAAGACTGCTGAAATCTGGAAAGTTCACCAAAATCGCCCCATCTGTTCCTGGGTTTGAAGTTAGTTGAACCAGCTTATTATCTTCTAAAACCATCTCTTCAATATCTCCAAGCCTAATTTTAGGTCCTGGGAGGTCTTGTATTATCTTTATCTTCTTTCCTTCGATGCTTCTTATATTATCTATCATCTCCTTCTTCTCCTCATGTGTGCCATGCGAGAAGTTAAGGCGCGCAAAATCCATCCCGGCATTTGCAAGGCTGTGTATGGCATCTGCACTTGATGTAGAAGGACCCAAAGTCGCTACTATCTTAACTAAATTGCCCATAAAATCACTATCTCTTTAATATCACTTGTAATAGTATTTATCGCAAAGAATTAAAGAATGATTAGTAATAGTGGAAGTGAGCAACAAACGCTGTGCAATTGGCATGAAATTAACGGCACTGCTGTTTTCTAATGCTAAAATTGTCATGCCTAATAATTATTACGTCTGCACTGCAACGACGTTTGCGGATGCATATGCTCCATTATTACCATGCACGACAATTCTGTAGCTAGTGTTTGGCACTATATTAATACTTATATGGTTATTTCCTAAAAGTATTTTGCCGTTATATTTGAGCGTGATCGAAGCGCCTGGAGCGAGGGCGTAGCCGTTTTCACCTTCAAAGCCCTGCTGGTCCATCGGCAAGCTTAGTGTTCCGTTCTGCATCACTATAAAATACATCCTATTCAAATGTGCAGCCATAATGCCTGTGCTAAAAGTGGTGTTGAACCCAAACATTTTGTCGTTGCTGTTTTGAATTTTAGATCCAATGCCCTGTGAAACGTATGACGGTGAGTTGAAAGTCCCATTTGACACTACGTATATACCATCGTCATTTC
This sequence comes from Microcaldota archaeon, assembly GCA_021850375.1. Taxonomy (GTDB): domain Archaea; phylum Micrarchaeota; class Micrarchaeia; order Micrarchaeales; family Micrarchaeaceae; genus JAJYUY01. The sequence continues at coordinate 2,882 of JAJZLZ010000049.1, read as the reverse complement.
TTATATGGAATATCATATAATTGCCTTTGAAGGTGTTCGAAGAAACTATGTTGCCGCTCATACTTGAATTATATTGTATAGAGATATTACTCCAATCCCTTGTTGCAGCGTTAATTTCAATAGGAACAGGGTCAGAATTTGTTTTAATTACTGCGCGCGTTTGATTGCTATTGTCCTGTCCGTCAATTCTTATCTCCTCTCTAACGCCTGCGTTGTTTTGCCCAGATGTATTTATATTCAAAGAGCCGTTATTTCCTGTATCTATGCGTCCTATGTCCATCGGCGAAACAACAACATTAGAACTGCCAATTAGCATGATGCCCTGAAGCAGATCTGTAGTGTTGCCTGTGTTTTTTACCGTAACATAAACAGTAGTGTTGGCGCCGCTTAATGAGACGTTTGCAGATGTTATGTTTATTAGACTTGACGTCTCGTTTAACATTTCTCTCTCATTTGGTTGCAATGCAAATTTGGTGCCGATTTTGCCTTCTGCGTTGTTCCCTCCTCCTGAAACTACAATGGCCCTGACTGATGGGACCATGACAAAAACGGTGCTATTTTGCGTATATATCGCAGCTATTGTTGGCGTTAAGTCTATAAGAACGTTATTCTCGCTAGAATTGATTCTGCCTCCCTCTGTTATCTTTGCAGTTACTTGGTTGTTTGGCACTGTGACGTTATATATCGTACCGTTTATTGTGATGTGTGCAGAGCTTATATTAAATCTCACCTGGTTTATAAGGCTGTTTGAAGGAAGCTGCGCATTTGCTATTATAGAGCTGGCGTTTATTAGAGACATTAGATCTAGCGTCCCGTTGCCTCCCGCATGTATCCATCCTGATGAGGTGTTGCTCCCTGAAATGTGTGCTTCAATAGAAGAGTATGTTATAATAAGTGCATTAGTCCCGATCGGCACATGCGGCGGATCTGTTAGGCTGAATGTGACCGTAGAATTGCCATTGTTTAAATATGGCGTAACATTATTAGGCATCACTTGAGCGCCTCTGTTATGTAGTGCAAAGAATAGTATGCCTAATGCTGCGATAACAACTATCGCGCCTATAATATATTTTATGTTGTTCATAAATACGCCGTTTTCTATTTTATTAACATCAAACTTCTCATTTGCCCTGTAATATTTCCATTTTTTTATATATGGATTGTGCACTTCATAAATTGCACCTATGCCGCTTAGCTCTTTGACATGCTGGCTGGCTGTGGAAACAGAGATGCCCAAATTTTCCGCAATCTCGGTAATATTATATTTGCCGCTTGAAAGCAGTTCAATTATTTTGCGCTTGGTATGAAAAGTTTTAGTCATGATTAAATATATAATATAAAGTATTTAAATACTTTGAGAACGTTTCGGTTTTTATTCGGGTAGCTAAAAATTATAATATTACAGAAAAGGAAAGGCAATCAAAAGTCTGAGCCAAAATGGAGCACTATTGCAAAAGCGGCAACTGATACAATCGCCGCATACATGTATGAATAAAATGGACTTGCTATGTATAAAACCCCCATTACAATATTGCCGATAAAAAGCCCTATGCTCCTTGACGCGCCCAGTGCCCCAAAGCGCGCACCGGTTTTTTTATTGTGAGAAGCGTTTGATATTATTGTGGGCTCGAGGGTCTCTATAGCACCAACTCCAAATCCCAACAGTGCAACTCCTATATATGCTAATTCATGTCCATATAAAACAGATAGCCCTATAACGAATGTGCCTAGAGCAGCGCAGAGATAGCCCAATACTCCTAAACTTTTTATGGGGCTTGATTTTTTAGAATATGCCCCAATGATATAGCCGCTTAGAGCTGAAATGGCAAGAAATAATAGGTAGGAAAGTATTCCATAGATTGACGATTTTGATTCCTGTGCTATGGTAAGTATTGGGAAACCAAAGCTATAGAAACTAAAGCCGAAAAGACTTGACGCTATAATGACTCCTTTGATTGTTTTTGCATCTATCTTTGCGCGACCCTTTATTGCTTTGATTGGTCTATGCGCGCTACTTATGTGCGCATCTGGCCTCACCATGAATAAGACTACACTCGATATTAGTATCGGTATTATAGTAAAAATTATGATGCTTCTAAGGGGCATGCCTACGCCAAGCAACGCTACAAGGGCAATCAAAGATATAGCGCCTCCGCCGATATCAAAAAAATGCAGTACCCCAAAAGCGTACGCCCTGCTTTCTTTTGTACAATCTGCAAGAAGCGCGCGTCTTGCAGGGCTTCTGCTGTCTCTTGCAAACCAACCAAAAATAAACAAATAAGCGGCCTGAAAATAGCTGCCTGCAACTCCAATAAAGGATAGAAGAGGTATAAAGAGGTTGCCTAATATTGCTATTTGTTTCTTGCCAAACCTATCGCTTGCAACTCCGCCAAGATATCCAAAAAGCGCGCCTCCACCATACTGTATAGCATATACAAATCCTAAAAGATATACTGGTGCTTTGAAGATAATGACAAAAAGTATAGGAAATGATGCAATTACTGCCTGATAGCCCATATCTGCAAAGAAAGCAGAAAGAGCAATAAGCAAAACGTTTCTTGTAAGTTCCCCCATTAATATCTGTTGAAATTGAAAGCTATTTAATTGTTTTCGCACAAGATACTCTGATTCAATGCTTCTATTAAAAATTATTTATGGAATAGTGCTGGGCATAGTTCAGGGTATATCTGAATGGCTGCCCATAAGCAGCAAGACGCAGATAATAATCGACTCAACGAGAGTAGTCGAAGTGCCACTGCAACAGGCATATGGACTAGGATTACCAATGCATCTGTGCAGGGCCAAGTATCTGTAAACGGCCAGACATCAAAACTCAATCTTACATATATAGCAAGAATGGGTGGTAAGTTAAGCGCGGAACA
>JAJZLZ010000050.1 GCA_021850375.1 Microcaldota archaeon | reverse complement strand
AGCGCCTGCGTGTCTGTGCCGGCTATGGTCACCTGCCGCTCCTCTAAGACCTCAAGAAGCCCGGCAGTCGTCTTTGCTGGCGCCCTGTTGAGCTCGTCTATTAAAAGTATGTTTGTGAATATCGGGCCGTTGTGTATCATGAGCTTGTGTGTCTGGTCATCAACATATGAGTAGCCCATGATGTCTTTTGGCTCAAGGTCCGGCGTGCCCTGTATGCGCTTGAAATCAGCCTCTATAGCATCCGCAAGCGCCTTTGACATTGTGGTCTTCGCCATTCCAGGCATTCCCTCAAGCAGTATGTGGCCGTTTGCTACAAGTGCTATAAACATCAGCTCTATGACATCCGACTTGCCGGATATGTGTTTTTGCACCTCGGCCATAACGCTTTCAAATGCGTGTTTAGGGTCAACCATCCAATAACCTTTTATATATGCTATTTTTAATTGTATACAATGCTTAAATATATAAGCGTAGAATTATTGTGATTAATATGATAGGAAAAGAAGTAAAGGAACAGAAGGCAGTCTCGGTGTATGAGGTTATAGACATACTAGGAGGTATAAAGGAAGGTAGCATGACATATGAGCAAAAGCTCGCCTTAGAGCATGCAAAGAAGCTTGCAGGCACAAAAGATGCCGCAAAGACCATCAAGATGCTTGAGGACTTAAGTCTTCTAAGCCCGCAGAGCATACTTAAAATAGTGGAGATTATGCCGAAGAATTCCATGACCTTAAAGCAGATACTCTCGCGCGAGAAGAAGGCTTATACAGATGAAGATATAACAAAGATAATGGAAGTGGTGAAAGCGCGCGCATAGGCGCTTTTTTATGGTGGGTTTATGGGATTTGAACAGCGTGAGGAAAAGCGCGAGGAGCATGCGTACGTACTAGACTACATGCCGCGCGGAAAATCATTTTCAAGCAAACCAGAGCCGCTATCGCAGCTTTTGGGTGAAGAGAAGTTCACGATGCTTGAGGCAACGGTAAAGCCGGGAGTTGCAATAGAGCTTGGCGAGAGGGTTTATATCGGAAAAGAGCAGCGCGAGAAGATACTGCTCATAAAATCAAGGGTCTCATACGACGAGCTGACACAGACGGCAAAAGACGAGCTTGAAAAGGCTGTTGTAGAGATAATAAGGCTGAACGAACAGAGGTTCGTCGACGTTTTTAATAACGCCGGTCCGCTTAACATTCGCGAGCATGCACTTGAGCTCTTGCCAGGGATTGGCAAAAAGCACCTAAACACGATATTAAAGGCACGGGAGGAGAAGAAGTTTGAGAGCTTTGCGGATCTATCCACCAGGGTGCCGTTACTGCAAAATCCCGGAAAGCTAATTAAGGATAGAATAGTCTCAGAGCTTAAGGGAGGCGAGCGCTTTTACATGTTCGCAAAACCCTATAAGAAGTTTGAAAGAGGAGAATGAGAATATTGAGGCTAAATCCAAAAGATTTTGGATAATAGCCTTAATTTATTATGTCCTGCAATGTCTGCGTATCTATACCTTCTGCAGATGAAGAGCAGGTATTACCAGGCGCTTTGTGGCGTTCATCATCTTAAGCTCAACAACATACGCTGATCCTCTGCTGTCAATCACCTTTGCTATCCTGCCTCTATAGCGCGGATGTGGTATGTTTTTCATGTTGCCCTTTGGCACTATCGCTACGCTGTCTCCCTTCTTAAAGGACTTGATATTCTCGCGTATGCTAAGAGTTGAAGGCTTGTGATGCCTTGCAAGATGCCTTGTTCTGCCAGTCAATAGTCCATGTGAGTTCTTTGACATATTAATCACTAGTTTAAATAAAATTATATAATCTCTATCGGCAACTTATATAAATCCTTCCGATTTGCACCATTTTGAGCACATTATTTGGCCATACTAGTTTGCTACTTTTACGGCTAACATATTTATATCTTGGCATAAACAACTTAAATATAAAGGTATTTATATGGCATCAAAAGGTGAACTTGGCCCTGCGCACAAAAAGGTTGTACTCAAACCTACATATACTGTCGTCAATATCGTGACAAAGGCGAAGCTTGACATTGAGCTGGATTTATACGGTCTTGCAAGGGTATCGCGTAACATCGACTATGAGCCAGAACAGTTCCCTGGCGCAATACTTAAAATAAAAGACCCCAAAGCCTCGATACTGCTCTTTAAGAACGGAAATATGGTATGTGCAGGCGCAAGGAAGGTGTCAGATGTTAGGAAGGCAGTGAATAAGGCAGTAGATATGATAAACGAATATTTGGATACGATAAATAAATAACTGATTCCAAATATTATCCTTCTAATTCAACGCCCTTCTACTAATGGTTTTCTGCCAAACGCCAAATACCCTGTATGCCACACTCCCTTTGTTGATGGCCTTGTGCCGTTGCTCTTTACCTGTATATCCCTTGCTATTACCTCGTAAGCATCAAGCTCACAAAATCCTGCCCTGCCCATCTCTTCGCTAAATAATCTGAGCTGCTCAATATGTGGAAGATATCCGCACACATATCCGCCGCCGCGCAGCGCTTTGAATGCATGTTCTACTACCTTTTCAGAATTTGGCATATCTAATGTTACCAAATCCGCATCAACCTCATCTATGCCCAATGAGACATCAGCCTGTTTTATCTCTATATTGTCTAGGTTTTCTATTACTATATTGCGCTTTGCTATCTTTATGAACTCCTCTCGCACCTCATAGCTAATAACGCGCTTTGATACCCTCGCAAGTGCAACGGCCAGCCAGCCGCTGCCTGTTCCCGCATCAATGCAAACGCTATTCTTGCCTATTCCAGTATATGCTATAATCATACCTATGTCTTTTGGAAGTATGACCTGCGGCCCGCGCTTTAATCTCTTATATTGCCTTGGTAAAAACATGCTCACACCTTTTTCGAAACCCTATTTTTCTTTTTTGGCTGTATTGATTTTTTCCCGGCGCTATGCCTCTTTTTGGAAGAGGCTGCCTTCTTTGACGATCCTAATAGATCAACAGATACTGAGCTGGCAGGAATTTGGGCGCTTTGCGGTTTTTGAGCTATTTGTTCTAATTTTGATTTGACAATCTGCGCTGGCTTTGCAATGTTGCCGCTTTGCGCATTAGTTTTCGCCTGCTGCTTTGCCTTCCATTTGTCCTTTGTCTTGCAGTTTGGATCTAAATCTATCTCAAAAACGCCCTTGCCGCGCCGTATAACTTTGACAATAGGCGTCTTACAGTATTCGCATATTTTTCCAGTAGCGACTATCTTAGCATTCTGTGGTATCGAATATGTCATTGTGCAGTCAGGATACTTTGAGCATGCGACAAATTGCTTTCCCGCCCTTGAGTGCCTTATTATAAGATCTCCCCCGTCTTTTAGGCATTTGCCCAGTATGTCAATGCTAATTTCCAGGCCCTTTTGCATCTGTGAGGAAATCTTCTGCTTGTTGGAGTCAAACACCCTAAGCGCCTCAAGGAGCATCTTCTTGCCTTCCTCTATGACCTCCTCCTCACTCTTCTTGCCTAGAACTATCTCCTCCATGTCCTTCTCGAGCTTTCTGGTCGTCTCCTCCTCGACTATCATTCCCGCATTTAGAACCAGCGCGTCATATACGCTCATGCCAAACTCAGTGACTTTTATCGGAGAGCCATCGATGTAGCCGCGCTTGAATAGGGTGTCTATGACCGCAGCCCTTGTTGCCTTTGTGCCCAGCTCGCGCTTTTCAAGATCCGATAGCAACATTGCCTTGCTGTATCTTTTAGGAGGCATGGTCATCTGCTCATTTATCTTCGCGCTCTTGGCATTTACCTGCTTGTCAGAAAAGTCAGGCAGAGACTTCTCTTGTATGTTTGCATACTTGTAGAAATCCATCCATCCGCGCTCAATTATCGAAGTGCCGTTTGCGGAATAGAGCTCATCTTTTATGCGTATCACCACCCTTCCTTTCGCAAGTTTTGCATATGGGGCAAAGCATGCGAGGAACCTTCTTGTTATTAGATCATACAGCCTAAATTCTGTCGGAGACATTGACTTTGGTGTTATTCCTGTCGGATATATTGCTGGGTGCGCCTCATCGCTCTTTGCACCCTCATTTGGCCTAAACCTCTTCTCTGCAATCAGCCTATTTGCATCCTTGGCATATTCCGGGTTTTTTGAGAGCTCCTCAATTATCTTCGAAAGGCCCAGAGTTGAAGGAAGCTTTTGAGAAGAGGTTCTTGGATAGGATATGTATGATTTCTCATATAGGCTCTGCGCTAGAGCAAGCGTTGAGGAGGGATCATATCTAAGCGTCCTGCTCGCCTCTAGCTGCAGAGAGGTTAGATCAAAAGGAGGATACGGCCTCATCGGCTGCTCACTTAACTCTATTTTCTCAATTGCCGCTTCATGAAGGTTTGCTTTTGTTTTTTCAAATACCTCCTGCGCAACCATTTTGTCTGATATGTTCCCACGCACATTGTCGAACTGCGCAGCCTTTGCTTCTATTGATATCTTCCAATACGGCTGCGGGACGAACTGGCTTATCTCCTTCTCCCTCTTTGCAACTATCGCAAGTGTAGGACCCTGAACCCTGCCTATACTTAGCGGCTTTGAATGCGGCCCGCTAACTGCGCTAGATAGCGCCCTGCTCAAATTTATGCCCCACAGCCAGTCAAGCGTATGCCTTGCCTCACCGGCATAGAAATTATTCACATCAAGGGGCATCAGATTTGAAAAGGAATTTTTAAGATCCGGAATTGTAGTTGTTGAGAACTTCATTCGCCTTCCCCTCTTAGCCCAATCCTTTGATATGAACTTCATTATGTTCGTTCCAATAACTGTACCCTCCGTATCGAAGTCGCATGCATTGACGAATTCTGTAGCCTCGCGGCCAAGCTCTACAAATATGTCAAGATATTTTTTTGTGTAATCCGACTTTGGATTCACAATATACGATGCCTTCCATTCGACATCAAGCACAGGATAGCCGCTCTTGTTAACTTTTTGGGCGAGAGTGAAGACATGCCCGACGGCCGGCGCTATGTATAGTGTAGATTTTTCAGTATCTATCTCAAAATACCCTGCGCCCCCGCGATTTATCCTCTTCTGCTTTCCATCGCCAAGGGCTATTGCAAGCCTCAGCGCTACGCTAGGCTTCTCTGCAATAATTAATATTCGCTCCATTGAACCATTCTTCATTTCTTTCGCTTTGAGATTGCGCCTTTTGATTTGCCTTGCGCCTTATTGCTTTTTCTTTCGGCAATCTCTATGTACCAAATATTTAAGACCCCGACAACAATCGCGATTGCGGCCATTATATAAAAGAGTGCTCTGGCATGATAATATATAAATATTGCAATTGTAAGTATAACCATTACTATTGTCGCAAGTGACGTAATCATCTCTTTAGCTAGAGTTTTCAAAAACACACCGTGGAACAATGAATATATACGATGTTATATTTTTAACACTTTTCGCTTCGCTTATAATCTCAATAGCGCAGCTTATGTTTAAAAAATCCATAAAAGGCGTAATTGGCATAAAGGGCTTATTCGGCCTTGCAAAAAACAGGGGGGTAATTATTGGGGTGATTTTGTATTTTATCGGCCTAATTTTTTATATAAAGGCGCTTTCTAATGGAGAGTTATCGCTGGTATACCCGATCTTTGCGAGCTCGTTCATATTTGTTACAATAATATCCTCAATAGCACTTAAAGAAAAGATAAACCTCTATAGGATTATAGGCGTGCTTTTGATATTTCTTGGAATTGTAATAGTGGCGGTTGCATGAGCAAAAAAACTGGCATTAAAGGAAGATACGCGCTAATTTTAATGCTAATACTATCTACGTTTCTTGGTGCAGTGGGCCAATTGCTCTTTAAGTATGCGGTTTTAGGCCACTCTATTTCAATTTTATATCTTGCAGCCGGCGTTGCATTATACGCATTAGCGACAGCGATATACCTATTCGTTTTGAGCAGATCGCACCTTAGCTGGGCATATAGCCTTGGGGGCCTTAGCTACATATTTGCGGTGCTGTTTGCGGCGATATTTCTGCATGAAGCGGTTGGAGCAAGGTGGATAGGGGTCGGGCTAATAGCTCTTGGCGCAGCTCTTGTCGGCGCTAGCTGATTTGGGAACATAAATACTTTAGAAACGCTAACGCACTAGTGCAGAATTTTATGTAAATTTCTTTTCAACCCTTCCTGCTGATTTTTATGTCATCGCCCTCAACACTCAGATTATATGCAGTTAGATCTTCTGCGCCGCCGACTGCAAGTTTTATGAGCCCCGGAACATTTTTTAGCATTTTGCCCGTCTTTAAATCAAACTTGGCATGGTGCACAGGGCAAATTATGCATGCATCATCCCTAATCCCTTTTGGCAAATATCCGTGCGCATGGGTGCATAGCGCATCAACCGCATAAAATTTCCCTTCAAACTTTGATATGATTATAGGCGTATCCCAAACCATTACCGTCTTTATGGCAGCATCCCTAAAGTCTCCAATTTTTGCAACAATAATTTCTTCCATTTTATCCCCAAATCAGCCCACATCAGTCTTGCTAAACGCATAGACGGCAATTGCCATCATTATCAGAGTCGAGATTGCCATCGCCAAAAGGTCTATCCATATCGAGAACGTGCCTGTGCCCAATAGTGCATTGCGGATGCCATCAACACCATAAGTCAATGGATTTAGATAGATGATATACTGTATGTATTTTGGCAATGCGCTTGCTGGAAAGATGCTGTCAGATAAGAAAAATAGCGGCATTGTGAAGAAGCTTGTGACTAATTGGAACCCTTGGAAGTCATTTATCAAAGATCCCAATGTAAGGCCCAGGCT
>JAJZLZ010000063.1 GCA_021850375.1 Microcaldota archaeon | reverse complement strand
ATGGATAGCGTGGGTGGTGAGAATGCCACACGCATATACCACTTTGCCCGTTTCCTTGAAAATACCACTCCAGACTCATCTTATTTGTATAGCATAGGCAAGCCAGATTATCTGGTGGCGCGAGATTATTGGCTTAGCGAACTGCAGGGCCTTGCAGAGGAAGGGCTCCCAAAGAACATATCAAACTACAGCTACGGCATCTTGCAGCCAGTTGGCATAACCAACAATTCCACTTCGCATATATACACATTTGAGTCCCAGGGATATAAGGCGGAGATCGTTGCAAACTACGGCGCCGCAAACACCATACCAACATCATATAATGCATACATAGGCGGCGTGCAGAGCACTCAGCTAGAGCGAATAAGCCATGTGATATTATACAACGACTCAAACAGCGCATATGCAATATACAACGACTCAAACCAGTCCGCTCCGTTTTCAATAATGCTGCTATACTCTGGCAGATACATCACCGGCGCTCTGTGGTTCCCCAATGCACTATATAATAGCAACCTGTTCAAATTTGTATTCTTGTGCAACCAGCTGCAATGCGCATACAATGAGCAAAACTCTACTACGACGCTTCACTTGGTGTTCGCAAACAACGACACACGCATATACAGCATAACATACAAGTAGATACATAATGCAACTTGTGACATCCTCCCACCCGTTAAGAAAAATGCCCGTTGCATTATTTTAGCTATATTAGTTATGGATATTTGCCATTATGGCGCTCTAATAACAGCCTTAGCAGCAGATCTATTCCTCCCTGCTCCCATTCGTATTTCCTTGAAAGCGCATCGACGACTTTAATGTCATCAAGCATCAAATATTTTATCACGCCTATGCTGTTTATTTTTTGCGCTATATCAAAATATGTGTTGTCCTCATCATCCTGGCGCAGCTGCGCTATCCTGTTTGCATTTCCCATTGCGCCGGATATTATTCCTATAGGATTAATTTTCTTTGATATTATGCCATATGCGGCATTTCGCACCATGCTTAAAAACAGGTAGTCAACATAAGATATCTCCTCATCGCTTTTCCTGAATGCGAGATGTTGGGATGCAAATATCATCACCCGAACCATTCTGCCCAGCGTAGTGTTTTTGGCGATCTTGCCGGGCGAGATGACCTTAGACAGATAATCAAGCATTCGCGCCTTGTAGTTCTCGTAGGAGAAGCGCTCAAAGATATCCATTTTGCTGTATTCGTTGCCAAAGCGCTGGCGCAGCTCATTCACATGAAGCAAAAATGCCCCATTATCATATACCCTCTGGGTTATGCCATGAATAATCGGCTGCTCGTGGGTTATACCTAAATATTTGACCCTATCCTTTTGGTATATGCGGGTCTGCCATGTGAAAAATTCATCAAGATTAGACGACTTGCTGCAATTTTCATATCTTTTCAGCTGGTAGGCGGCGGCATGCCCATTTGATATTATGCTTCGCAGATCGCGCTTCAAATCTGCGCTCAGGCGCTCGTCCGTATCTATGTATAGTATCCACTCCTTTGTGCATTTTTCAAGCCCGAATGCGCGCATCGGATCCGCATAGCCCAGGGCCATAGTATGAAACAGCTTCACCTTTTTTAACCCCTCAAACTTTTCATGTAGAATTTTATATTTGACCTTAACGCTGCAGTCAACAATCACAATCTCGTCTACGATTTCGTATATGTCTTTTGCTAAATCAATTGTAGTATCCGGCGCATCCCTTGAGAATATTAGGGCGGATATTTTGGGGTTTGACATCAGAGCAATTTGTAAACTAGAGCTTATATCCTTTTCCATCGTATGTTTTAGCATGGATGTGCTTGCAGTTCTCTACTCGCTAATATATGACACCACAATGTCATGGCTGCGCATGCTTATCGCACTTGCCGCTTCGATGTTTATCGGGCTTGCGCTAGGTATAATGGCCGCCACGTCAAAGAGAATTGAGCGCATACTAATACCAATACTTGACATCCTGCAGACTCTGCCGATACTTGCTTTCTTCCCTTTTGTCATATACATTTTTGTCGCAACGCTGCCAGGATATGTAGGCATAAATGCAGCAGTGATAATTCTTATAATAACCAGCATGCTCTGGAACATAGCATTTGGAGTGTATCAGGTAATAAAAACGCTTCCCAGCGAATTTTTGGAGATGTCTAAGATTTTCAACATATCTGGAATAAACATGCTGCGAAAGGTATACATCCCGGCAAGCCTGCCTGTTATGGTTGAGCAATCGATGCTCTCTTGGGCCATAGGATTATTTTATCTGGTTACCAGCGAGATATTCTCGACAGGAAGCGCAAACTATGCGGTAAAGCACGGAATAGGCGTAGCTTTGACGAATCTTGCATTCTCGGGAAACACTTATGCGTATGCGCTTGGAATTTTGGTGTTTATATGCTTTGTAGTTGTAACGAGATTCACGCTATTTAGCTACATGGAGAGGCGCTTCAAGCGCCACATCAGCGGATATAAAAAAGAGAGCAATGCTTCTAGGCAGATGAGCAGGGCATTTGCCCCGCTGTTTCTTGCAATAAACAGGCAAATGCGTAGCATCGCTAGGAGCAGCTCGCACACAAGCGTAAAATCTGCTAATTTAAAGAAAATTAAAAAAGAGGCGCAAATACCCACTCAAAATGCGGCAGATAGTAAAAAAACCAACGCAAAACATATCATATATGCACTAGCGGCATTAGCCGCAATTATATATGTATACTTCAATATTAGGGTCGCTTATGACGAATATAACATACTTGTCGCTATGTTGTTTTCACTTGCGCGCATATGGCTGGCATTTCTTGCAATCGCTCTAATAACAATACCAGTCAGTATATACCTTATCTACATCTCAAAACGCAGCTCAAGCTATCTTACGTTGTTTCAGATACTAGCCAGCATACCGGCCACGATACTGCTGCCAATAATAGTTATCGCACTCAAAGGCAACGGAAACATCGTCGCATTTGTGGTATTTTTCATATCCGGAATTTGGTATATGATATTTAGCATGTTTGCCATGAAAAGCCAAATATCCCCGAGCGTCTTCGAGGTCAAGAGCATATTTGGAGTCAAAGGATGGCGCGCATGGAAGGAGATTTATCTAAAGTCAATACTTCCAGGGTTTATTACTGGCGGAGTCACAGCAATCGCGGCCGAATGGAATGCTAGCATCGTAGCAGAGAGATTTACCAGTACAGTGATAGGCAACGGCAATGTCATAACCGAGGTAAATATAGGGCTTGGCAAACTCCTGGACGTATCCCTTGCAAACAACAACATATGGATCATGATGTTAGGTTTGATAAACCTTACGATTGTTATAATATTAATCAACAGGCTCTTTTGGAAGAGGTTATATAGCAGAATTGAATCGGTATACAAATAGGAAGTTTATATGGGCATATTAAACATCAACAAAATGCGCCTTGAAATTGGCGGAGCGCAGATAATACATAACATATCATTTGAAGTAAACAAAAACAGCTTCGTCTCAGTCATAGGCCCCTCTGGCTGCGGCAAGAGCACCATGCTGCGCATAATAGCTGGGCTTTTGCCCCCAACATCAGGCACAGTTACATACATTAACAAAAAGATAACAAAACCGATTAAGGATATCTCCTTTGTATTTCAGGATTTCGCACTATTGCCATGGCTTACAAACATGGAGAATGTGGAGCTAGGGCTGTCATACTTTGATATGGATGAGGACAAAAGACGCGACAGCGCACATAAGCTGCTTATCAAGTTCGGCCTTGAGGGTTTTGAGAACGCATACCCGAATGTGCTCAGCGGAGGCATGAAACAGCGCGTCGGAATCGCACGCGCAATCGCGCAGGAGCCGAGCGTTCTTTTGATGGACGAACCGTTCAGCTCACTAGATGAGCTGACTGCAAACACCCTTAGAAACGACATACGATCCATGCTAAATTCAAAGGATATACCGGTAAGCCTGGTTTTAATGGTCACCCACAACGTGGAAGAGGCGGTGCAGATGTCAGATAGAATTATTGTTTTATCAAACAAGCCCACCATTGTAAAGGAGATAAAGGATATTGACATGAGCTATCCCCGCAACAGGCACACAAAAGAGTTTATAAAGAACGTTGACAGCCTATATTTGTCATTAACAAAATAATATGCGGATTAAATGAAAATAAATGAGATTATACGCGATAAATACGCCGCGGCGGCAATTGCGCTGTGCGTTATAAGCATACTGTACTGGTCTGCCTTTGCGGCCAATGCATACGGAGTATACCATGAGTATACAGACCTTGGGCAGTTCAACTTTGACATGTATTATCATATACACTACCCATCTGCATTCCACGGGCTGCAGTATATAATATTTGCAAACCATATAGCCCCGGACCTTATAGTGCTGCTCCCGATATATTATCTTGCCCAATCTCCGATTACACTGCTTATAATACAGGCAATTTTATTGTCGCTTACCGGACTAGCAGCATTCTTTATAGTCCAAGATCTCTTAGGCAATAATAAATTCGCACTAATTATCTCCGCGGCGTTCTTGCTAAATCCGGGCATGCACGGCATGCTTGTATTTGATTTCCACGCCGAGGCATTCATACCGATATTCGTAATGCTGACCTTTTACTTCCTTGTGTTGCGCAGATTTAAATTCTTCCTGTTGTCTCTAGCCCTTCTTTTAGGCTCAATGGACGCGGCCCCGCTAATTGGCATGTCGCTTGGAGCGGGGCTTTTGCTCTATGGCATATTCAGGGAGCCAATAGAGTCTAGGCGCAGCTGGATTGCGTATTCGCTTGTAATTCTAATTAGCTCAATTGCAATTTATGCATTATATGGCTTTGTAGTGCATTACCTTGCATCGCAGTATGCAATTGGAGCATATAAAAATCTCCCGGTGCTAAGCAGGGTTATACCTGCAGCGGGCAGCCAGATAAGCGCGTTCGCATCTGCCTTAAATGGCCAGGCGCAACGCGGCGCATATTATGGATTTGCATGGTATATCATATACGCGCTCGCCATAGTATTTTTAGGTTTTGGCTTTGCGGGCATCTTAGATCCTATATTTACGATTATATTCGCATCGCCCTGGCTTGTTGAAGCTTTTGTAGTGAAAAATGTAAACTTTATATTCATTTTCAACCAATACTATGGATTTGTCATAGGGGGCGTTTTTGTATCCGCAATTCTTGCACTTCGTTCTATGCACCACAGGCACGAGCACACGAAATTATCTTTCATAAAATGGGCAAGGAAATATGAAAATTATATGGTGTGGTCTGCGCTTATAATCTCGCTTATTTTGCTTGCGCTATCATTTCATTTTATATACTCAAAAAACGTCTATAGCATGGTGCAGGCGTTTTTGTTTTATACAAATCATGCGCAATCAAGGCAAATAGAACAGCTCAACTCAATGGTCAATATCATACCGAAGAATGCCAGCGTCATGGCTCCTTTCTTCACTATGCCCCATCTGTCTAATAGGCAATATTATGAGTCGCTTCCCGGAGGAACATATAATAGCACAATAGTATCACTGTCAAAAGGCGGCGATAATATAGGTGGTACATACTTTATGCCCCAGTATATACTTGCAGACTTCAACTACAATATAAGCCTGAATGCATTATCAAACAACCAGGTTCCAGACTTTATCAACTTCACGGGGGCAAAAATAGTAAATAATACATTAGAATTCAATAGCTCATATACCCTATACGCATATAACGGAAGCGCATTCGTGCTAAAGCTAAACAATAATAGCAAATAGAAATAACGAATTTGAAAAGCGCGGCATATAAATTAAGCCTACTGCCCGTTCGCCGCTCTTTTATAGATCTCCCATAATCCGGATTCTTGATCATATGATAGTATGTGGTTTGTTATGGACCATCGTGTAAGCAGCCCGCTGATTAGCTCTTCATTTGTTATCCTATCAGAATTATAAGATATGCCCCTTCGTAAAAGCGCATCCG
Organism: Microcaldota archaeon; assembly: GCA_021850375.1. GTDB lineage: Archaea > Micrarchaeota > Micrarchaeia > Micrarchaeales > Micrarchaeaceae > JAJYUY01. The sequence continues at coordinate 1,017 of JAJZLZ010000063.1, read as the reverse complement.
CAATCTCATTTGCACTCATCTTATCCTTTGACTTCAACAGGCTTAGCACGCTCTTAAACGGCTCTATGTGCCTTAATGCATCGGAAAATATATCCTTTGCATTGTGCTGGTCTAAAAGAACGCCTTTTTTAGTTAAGACAACATTCCCTTTACTTATTTTGCACAGACCTAAAAGAACCCCCGCATCAAGCAGAGGAAAAAGATCGTCTATCTCATCATCCGTCTCCTCGGCCAGCTTCGATACTTCCATGGCATTGCCGTTATCCTTTATTATGTCTATTATGCCGCGTATTTCGCTGACACCTACATCAAGCGGAAAAAATTTCATGAATTAAACCGATAGTTTATATAAGGCAAAATATAAATATCATAACTCGCGCACACACGGCTGCTTTGCGGCAGTTCGTTTATATCAAAATAGCTAAATGGCATTCCTCGCATATAAATCGCGTTGGCTTTTTTTTGTATTAAAGATTTGACGTGCAGAATTGGCAGCGCGTCGCAGCGATTGGTATTTGGGCTATGCAGTACGGGCAGCTCTTTGTTGTTGGGGCAACTTGCTGCTGCTTTTTTAGCGCCTTTGCCTTTTCTATCGGCTTTACTACAAAAATAAATATCGCAAGGGCGATGGTTATAAACGAGATTACGGCATTTATAAACAGGCCGACATAGAACGTGCTTCCGTTTATGGTATAGGATATTGCAGAAAAGTTCACATGCCCAGCTATTCCTATTATAGGCATTATAATATCAGTTACAAGTGCAGTTACAAGCGAGCTAAATGCCGCGCCGATCACAAACGCAACGGCAAGGTCTAATATGTTCCCCTTTGATATAAAATTGGTGAATTCGGATATTAGTGACATGCAATCAATTATTTATATAATTTATTATGAAGAGAGTTTAAATTACCTTCGGCATATCAGGCTTTTGCGCTACCATGGCACGGATTTTAATTTCAATCTATTTGCAATCAGATTAGTTAGTGGATGAAGTATTAGAGTTAGCAGCAGTATA
>JAJZLZ010000052.1 GCA_021850375.1 Microcaldota archaeon | reverse complement strand
ACCTCAAAGGAATGCAGTAATTGTGGCAACATTCAGGATATGCCACTATCAGAAAGAATATACATCTGCAATAGATGTGGTATGCAGAAGGACAGGGATATAAACGCAAGCATAAACATACTCAATAGAGCTACCTCTGGACAAGGGGGAAGTCACGCTCAGGGAGAGAGTGTAAGACCTCAGCAGGAGGCAGTCCTCGAAGAACTGAGAACTAATAAAACACATCCTTTGCAGGATGCAGTGATTGCATGAAAGCAGAGGAAGCCCACATTGTTTACGGGTGGGAGGATGTCACAATGTATACGCATCAAGAGCCTAAAAGATAATAAATATCCAACTGCGCATATCATATCATGGAGTCGCACTTTGGTAGCGAATCATATATCTACGTCGATGCCCTGATAAAGGAGCGCTCGAACTCTCTTGAAATAATCTCGCCATATATCAGCCTTTCATATGCGCGCATGCTATCTGGCGAGTCAGCGCGAAAGCGCATAAGGATTATAACATCCGCAAATTCCATCGAGGCGGTCGAGTATTTAAAGAGAAATTCAAAGGCATCTATTTTTGGAGATACAAAGGCGATGCTATTTGCAATTTTGCTCTTTGCAATAGCATATTACATAAAATTCTTCTACATAGCATTTTTGCTGCTATTTGTAATTGTAGCCCTGGCATTATGGACATATTTGAATGCTAAGAGAAACACTAATAGAAGATTAGAAGTCAAGGTGAGCGCAGAGCGCTTCATACACGAGAAGGCGTACATATCAGATCTATTCGCAATAGCGGGCAGCGCAAACCTTACATATTCTGGAATGCACAAAAATATAGAGCGCATAGAGGTAATTGATGATTTGGCAGAGGTAGAAAAGATGCGCAGGCATTTCAACAGCTTATGGGAAAGCATATGAGGCCTTTTGCCAAGGCGCATGAAATCTCCTCGCGCCGCATAGAAATCATGCAGCATCAAATCATGCACATCTTGTATACTCTATTTATCTGTAATAAAATACAACATTAACCTGCTCTGAGACTGTGCTTGTGCCATTGAAAAATATCGGGCCAGAGAGCGATGGCGTTGAACTTACGCTCATTAATTTTGGGGATATCTCAAATGGGGTTATGTAGTATTGGTTTAGCGTGATGTTGCTGTTTTCTATCGTCGCATTGCCAATAATTGCGCGTGCCTGCCCTGTCGCATTTTCAACGGCGCTAAATATTGCCTGCTTTGTCATGTTGCCAACCTGCGCATTAGACAGCGTTGCGCTTATCTGGTCTATCTGCAGATTTTCTATCTTCGTTGCATTATCAATAAGCGGCTGTATATATGCTGTGTTGTTTATGCTCACGTCAATTTGCTGCTGCGCGACGTATTTGCTAGTGCTGTTTTGAGGCGTTGAATTGTATGGGTAGTTTATTATGCGCTGAACGCTAAAGTACTCGGTCTTTATCCTGCTCATATTGCCTCCAACGTATCTGCCAAGAGTCGAGTTCAGCTCTGATGTCTCAAATGTAAGTTTTGAGAGTGCATCAGATTGCGTACTTCCTGTCGCGTTTATGAAAAATAATATTTTTGCATTCTTTGGAATTGCGCTTGCATAACCCTGCGCACTCACTGAGATTTTGCTAAGCGGCTGACTCGTCGTAGGCTTTGCAATTGCCGCCCTGTTTGCGCTAATTACATATATGCTAGTTGCAAACAGAAGAATTGATAAAATAGCGATTATAATTAACGCTAAAGCGAGCAAATTAGATAATTTTATTTCCGATTTTGCCATTGCATCACATCCAAATTAAATATAATACCAATCTTTATAATGCCTTTCCACACGCACCGCAGAACTTCGAACCAGATGGGTTCTTCGCGCCGCAGCTGCGGCAAAATACATATCCACCGACCTTTATGTCTATGTCGTCTCCCTGCTGGTACTTTGAATACATTAGCTGCTGAACCTGCTTGTTTATAAAGTCCGCCAGCTCAATAGCATCGTCATTGTGCAGCCCGTCTATCTCTCCTTCCTGCTTGCCGTTGTTTAAAAATCCCTTGTCGGTGTCATAGCCCTGCACACGTATAAAAACGCTGGAGGATATCATGCCGTGCTCTAGCCTTACGCTCATTATCGCTGGATACGGTATCACCTCATAGTCGTGCCTTAGCCCAAGGGTCGCGCGGTTTATTATTAAAACCCTCTTATCAGTCAAAACAACTGAAGTTGGCACCGTGACCGAACCTCCAGGACCTATGCGCCTTTGGCTGAATGTGCCAAATACCTTCTCTCCCTTCCATAGCATCCTATTTACGAGCTTCACATCCTCAGGGTCAATCTTCATTTCATCATTAAGCAATTTGGCATGGCAAGCTATAATAAATATGAAGTTTGGCTAAATATCCGTATTATGTGAAATGAGCTCTGCCTCTGCTTCTTCCTTTGCCTTTATCGTGTCAATCGGGAACCAATAAATCCCGTCCTTTCTTGAAAACCTCTTGCAGGTTATCTTTGACTGCCTTGAGAGGTTTGCAAATGCGACTGTCTCTATGCTTCCCACATCCGGCAAATAATCAAATAATTCATGCGTCACCCTGTAAAATCCCATACTTGTCCATACATTATCAAGAACCGGCTTTTCTGAAAAGCCCATAACGCTCCCGTCGGGTTTTGCATTTACAACGCCAAAGGGCGATTTCATCTCTATTACAGAGAGGTCCACAACGCTCCCTTTTGGATTTGAGAGCTTTGAGACGTCAATATTTGTTATTATATCCCCGTTTGCTAGGTAAAAATCCTCCTTGCCTATCATATTTTCTGCGGCCTTTATCGAGCCTCCTGTTCCAAGCGGCTTATCCTCCATCGAAAAATCAATGGTAGCCCAATCATATCCAAATGAGAAGTGCCTAATTAAGTCCTCATTTTTATATCCGCACAATAAGACATAAGAGTCAACGCCTGCGCGTTTGAATGGATCTATAACATAGTCTATTAGCGCCCTATTATTTATCTCGACCAATGCCTTTGGCACCGAATCGGTCAGCGGGCGCAGCCTCTTGCCCTCCCCTCCAACTATTAGAACCGCTTTCATTTAGATCATCAAATGCGCAAAGAGCATGCATTACTAATCCGTTATAGGCTTTGGCAGCTTTACTCCCCTTTGCCCAAAATATGCTCCTCCGTATGCCTTGTCAACCCTGCTGCTGGTTTTTATGAATATGACGTGTGCAAATCTAGACATAGGCTTTATTGCAATTTTATACGGGGCGTTGTTTATAACCTCAAGCGTTACCGTTCCTGAAAATCCCGCATCTATTATTGTCGGTGGCATTGAAAGCCCATGCCTTGCCCATGTGCTTCTAAGCTCAACCATGCCGGCGACATCATCCGGCACTGTTATGTGCTCATTTGTCGTAAAGAGCACCTGCTCTTTTGGGCCGATTAGCAAAGTGTCCAGATTCTTTTGTATCTCATAAGATGAGTTTATTACCTGTTCATTTGATGGGTCCATAACAAAATCCGGCCCCATCTGTCTGTGCCTGCCCATCTCCGGGGCGAGCCTGAAGTCTATTCCGTTTTCCCTAACGATCTCCTCGCTAAACGGTTCTATAACCATGCGCTTGCTATTTATTATGTGCATTAAGTCAAAATCTGAAAGTATCATCAAACCACTAGTAATTTATAAGATAATGCAAGAAAAGAATATAATGCTTGCTCCTATCGTCTAGTCCGGCCAAGGACACTGGGCTTTCAACCCAGCGACCCGGGTTCAAATCCCGGTGGGAGCAAAATTATTTTGTTGCTGCAAGGTGGGTTCCATAGAGGAGATATATATTCTTAACGTGCACAATATTATTATGGAAAGAATAACGTATAGCGTAATGATAGAACGAGATGAGAACGGAATGTATGTAGCCAAGATGATATACCTTCCATGTTGTGCTACTGAGGGTAAAATGCGCAAAGCAGACGTAAGTGTAGAAGAATTTAACAAGTTGGTGAATTAGGTTATGGTAAATTCAATGTATGGAGATCTAGCAAAGTATTATGATTTAATTTATTCTTGGAAAAATTATAAAAATGAATCTAAGATGATAAAGCAAGTGATCTTGGAATACAAAAAGAGTGGTGGCAATTCTCTTCTAGAAGTGGCTTGCGGAACAGGAAAGCATTTAGAAAATATGAGAAGTAAGTTTTCTTGCACAGGCATTGACCTAAATGAAGAGATGCTGAATATCGCACGGAAGAAATTTCCAGATATTAGGTTTATAAAAGGGAATATGATTAATTTTAAAATTAATGAGAGATACGATATAATAACATGCTTATTTAGTTCAATTGGCTATGTAAAAACCTACGAGAATTTAGGAAAAACCTTGGATAATTTTTCTAAACACTTGAAAACGGGTGGAGTTGTTTTGATAGAACCTTGGTTTACTAAAGCTGCGTATAAAATAGGGGTGCCGCATCTAACAGTTTATCAAGATAAGAATATAAAAATAGCAAGAGTTAATGTTTCAAAGGCAAAGTGTGGTGTCTCTATAATGAGGATGCATTACTTAATCGCAGAGAAAGATAAAGATGTCAAGCATTTTGTTAGCGTAGAAGAATTAGGTATGTTTGAAACGCAAAGGACATTAAAACTAATGAAAGATGCTGGGTTTAAAGCTAGGTTTTTAAAAAGAAAATCACTTGACGGACTGAGAGGGCTTTTTGTAGGAGTCAAATCGGGTTCAGACTAACGCCACTTGCAATAATGAAAGTCGGAATATCCAACGTTATAACGTGACGATGAATAATAGCACATTATTTTGTGGCAGAAGAGATTAACGACGTAAGAGGGAAATCCCACACTTTTTAGCGGTGGGATGAAAGCGAACCGCAGATAAGAAGCCTTTGCTTCGTCGGTCAGTGACCTAAGCCGCCAATTGGCCTTGGGCAATCCCTTTTTAGATGGGGGGTTGATTGCATTATACTTAACTGTGATGCTCGAATTTAACCCTACCTTTTAAATAATGCCTTAGCTGTGTTTTTTAGCCTTATGTTGAAGTTCTATGTTAAAAAATCTACTTTATTTACGTTTTTACAGATAACTTTGCGCTCAATGACCGGTAAGAACTTTCTTTGCCGCCTTATATATCTGATTGGTACGAAGCGATAGCTTAGAGTAGTTATCAAGTACCGCTCTTGTCCCTGAAAGCTGCACACCCATTTCCTGAGCCTGCTTAACTCCAAATACTACCTGATCTGAAAGCTTTGGCGGGCTTGCATCAGCATCCTCTTTAAGTTTGCCTTCATTTTGGGCTCTTAATATAGATTCCATAAAACCCGAAGTTATTGGAGGGCTCTGTGAAAGCAATCTCAGCATTTCGTTAGAATCTATATTTGCCTGCGGCTGGCTCTTTTGAGTTGCGAAAACCAGCTCTGCGGTTTCGGAATCTATGACCCATTTTGCATATGCTGATATGTTATGAATTGCCTTTGCCGCTTCCGCCGCACCCAATGCACCAACATAGCCATAGCGATAATTGATTGTCCCTCTTTCATCACTGCTAATTGCACCGCAAAGCGATTTAAATACCTCTTCAACTTGGCTAAATACTCTCTTATTACCTGATATGTATATTGCTGCGCCGCTTGGAGTTCCGGCTCTTAGTACGTCATTTGGCCCTCCAGCATATGCCATTTTCAGGTAGTTAATCTCTTTTGATTCTAAAGCGATCGCATTGGCCATAGAATAATTTGCTGTTGAATTTGATCCCTCAATTAATATGTCTCCTTTTAATAGTATATCAGATAGTTGCCGCACAGTATCTGCCGTTTCGGCATCTGGCGCAATCATCATCAATACGGTAATTGGCTTGGCATCTATTCTGAGCTTTTTTGTAAAGTCTTCAAGGCTCGTTGAAACTTCAAAGCCGCCTCTATCTTTAAATTTGGTCAATTTAGATTCTGTTCGGTTATATAAAACAACCAAATAGCTGTTTTTGTGCAGCATCTCGGCCATTTTGCTGCCCATATCTCCTGCTCCAACAATGCCAATTTGTTTATTTGCTGCCATAAAATCAACTGATTTTAAATTTATCTACAAATCCCTTAGTTTTTGTACGTTCTAATAACGTGCAGTACTCATGCTGTATCCTGTGAAATAATTTCATCCTAAAGGATATATAATTTCTAGTACATATTGTTAAAGTTTTATTTTTCTATTAGGATTTCATTTATTTATATATAACATTTCTAATATATAACTTTCTAACGGCTCCCGCAGGCGCAGATGAATTTTTGGCAAATATCCTTGATTTATAATTCTACAAATGACATAAAAACCTACGGCTATGCCAACAGTAACAAAGTTATAGTACCTAATATTTTCGCATAAGATAGCGGTAGTTGAATATCTTGCTCTGTAACTTCAAATACTCAAAAATAGATAATCTTGTATGGTATTTTACTGTTTTAATCTTCCAGTTGAAAACTGAAAATTAAAGGTTTTTACATCAAAAACAATCATTTGTGGTTGCCTTCGGCTAACTCAACAGCGTATGTCTGTTAGCTACTGATCAAATAACATACTTGAGAAGATAGCCCAACATGCAACCAAAGGCGTGGGCAATAAATCTTTGCAGTCCTTTGACTCTTATGTTAAGAAAATTGAGTTCTATATTCAACAGAAATAAGAGAAATAAGAATCTTTTAATTCTACCATGCTTTCTATAATTTTTGTCCTTTGGTTTCGATGATTTGTAATGACCCAAACCCCATGCTGCATCTGTATCCTTCTCAAAGTAGTTTGAAATGAAGGCACTGTCTATCTCAACTACCAAGACAAATCGTTTATTGTATATACTTTGTATAATCAACTCTGCAACTTTTTAGATCTTCTCTTTTAGATTTCTTTCCGCACTTTGAAGTATATTAAACTATGGAGAATATTTTTGTACCCCCGCGCTCTCAGCAATCTTCTGTTCTTCAGTTCACCAGGAAGTTCTGCATCAATGCATCTAAATATCGAACCTATTGAGACTGCGGCAATATGTTTTGCATGCATCATTCTATTTTGATACTAATGGCCGAACTTTCTTGAAACCAGATTTGCGCCACTAACGAATGTCAATGTTATATTCTTTATTTTGGATACTATTTCCATTTGAAAATCCGCAATGTCTGTCTTAGAAAGGCGGCAGCTTTGCTAACGTTTGTAGACGTCTACTTCTGCAAACAGGTCGTTGCAACCGGTCCGCCACGATCTGTATCGATGCAAAAAGATTCAAAACTTTCACATTAGCAAAAGTGTAGGGGTTTAAAGATTTTCAAGCCCCTCAATTTAAGCAAAAAGTATAACATAGTTATAAAAACATATCCATACAAACACAAATAATATTGTGGCCGAAAAATTGTGGTTGATATGAAGAACTATGTATTAATTGTATCTTTTCTATTAGTCTTGATTTCAGGGTTTGTTCATGCGGGTTCTTTGACGCTTACAGCAGTGCCAAACGCGCTA
>JAJZLZ010000067.1 GCA_021850375.1 Microcaldota archaeon | reverse complement strand
TCATAAGCTACAACATGAGCGAAGTTGACATAAAGACGCTCTTTGATTCAATAGAGGCAAACGGACGGCGCATATTCATAGCGGACTTTATAAAGAGCATAAAGCATGCGGGGGTTAGCAGCGAGAATCTAGTAATATTTATGAAAAACTTCAGCATAGACGATATAATGATAACAAGGATACTCTCTTCGGTGTGATGATGGCAAAACGCATAGACTCCTTTGATATATCAAGAAGCGAGCTCAGAAAGGTTCTTGTAAGCGCCGGCATGGCGGATCGCAATATAATGGCCCTCTTTGGCATGCTAGACAAGGCGCACAAGCATATAAATGCGGTCTCATTTGTGACAATACTTGCGCGCATGGGATTGGATTATGATAAGGCAATAATTGTATTGCGCCGCATGGGCTTAGATGATGTAACGATAAATAATGTAATGGAGATGGTGGACGAAAGCAAAATAGACTCAGAGATAGGAAGGGTGTATGACGCCACAATTGATATAGGTTGATATAAATGGGCAGGAGCGTATGTATCGTGTGTGGAAAGCCAAAATCCGGCTTAAAGGTCGAGCGGGACCATGTGATTGAGGCGATATCGTGGATAAAGCGGAACATAACAAAAAACGAGCTGCGCAGCGAACTTGTTGTGTGCAAGGAGTGCTTTTTGAAGTATAAAAAGGCGCGTGAATCTTATACCCGCAGGCAGATTCTATATGTTGCGCTTGGCATCGTATTTACGATAACCCTTGCCGCGCTCTCTGGCGCTAAGGCGCCGTTCGCCATAATATATGGGTTGTTTCTAACCCTACTGCTATATTTGCTATCGCTGCTTGGATACGTGCCTAGTGTGGACATACCTAAGCTAAAAAGCGATATTAAGCAATAATAATAGCTATATAAATTTACGCTGCACATAAAGTCTGGGGGAGATGTTATATGTTTAGAAGGATATCATTAGATGGCATTGAAAATACGCATATCGCGCCATGCATTGTACCTTTGGATGGTACCATAACAAATATAAAATCTAGTATATACATAAATATGGTTCTAATGCCTAAAACAAACGATTTTGCCCATGGAGAAAAATGTGGCGGCATATTATCCAATGCTTATAGGATATATACAAAAACAGGGTCAAAAAATAATCTATTTTGCGGCGCTAAAGGCACGGGCTGCCGCCATATGAGTGGTTAAATTGGTAGATCAGGTTGTAGTAGAGCCAAAGACTGATGGCATAACGCTTAAGGCAGAGTTGGTTGGGAGTTTTGAGCAGATAAAATCACGCCTTGGCTCAATGCAGAACTTTGAAATAAAACTATATGATGGAAAGCTCGTCGCGGTGCGCATAGAGAGCAGAGACATACAAAAACGCCCCTTTTTATTTGTAGTAAACGAGTTTTTGCCGCAATCATTGAACATTGATTATACAATAGCAAATGACGCAAGCCCGAAGATGCGAAAGCTATCTGTTTTAAAAGACACGTTAGGCATGCTATCGATGATAAATGATCTATACTCCGTCAACATCTCCGAGATCTTTCAGTACCTAGACTCCGCGATATCTGATGTTATGGGATCCATATCGCAAAATTATAGCACGCTATTTAACAGCTATGATGCTATATTCAACGACTATAAAGAACTAAAGAAAGCGAATTTTGAACTCTCTTCATCAAATAAGACGCTTGCGGTGCGCGCAGTGCAGCTAACCGATGAAAACCAGCGCCTAGCTGAACGCATAAAAACGCTCGAGTCCTATTCTGATCAATCTCTCATGTCAATGGTTGAGGAGTGGTTAACCGCCCACGACGGGGAGATAGACATAGTAGAATTTAGCAATACGTATAAAATGAGTCCCACAAGGGTCGAAGAGATACTCAACAAGATGGTTGCGATGGGCTATATATCTCTAAAGGGATAATTTTATGGCTACATATAAAATAAGGGTAAATAAGCATTTTAGATACTTAAAGGTATACAATTTACTTAAAAACAGCACGGAAAAAACAAATGTATTAACAAAGCTGTTTATCAAAATATTTAGCGGAAAATCAGGCAAAACCAATGGTGGCGTCTGATGGCAAATGGCATTAGCGTAAAGATGGTAGTAGTATTAACGGTTGCAATTCTAGTATTGATATTCGGGGGACTAATAGGATATTTATACATCACCATACACAACAGCAATAGGCAGCAAGCCTCTTCTAATGCATCTCATGTGCACCTTGCCGTATCCGTAGGGTATGAACAGGCTCTTTCATATAATTATGCAAACTACCTACAACCATACATAAGCATAAACTACGCATCATCGAATGCCACTGAAATATTAATAAATGCGAGCGTATACAAATCCAGGCCCCCGCAGCATATCTATGTTCTAAACTATACAAATGCCTGCTATCAGTGCGGGAACGCTACTGCAGTGTATGATGCATTCAAAAGCTCGATTGCAAATTATAATCTAAACAGCATATACGGTAACATTTCACAGATAAGCATACCCGATCTAAACAGGATCCCAAACGACTCGATACTTGTTATATTAAACGGGCTTTTGCCGATAAATTTCACTTCAAATAATGCCCAGCTTATGAGCCAGCTTATCTCAAAACACACAAGCATAATATATGTCGGGCAGAATTTTTCCACAGAATTTGTTGTTGGGGCATCTTCAACACAGGAGCTTGTTTCACAGCTTCCGCCATATCTGTATGGGACAAATCCCCATAATTTAGGCAATTCGTACGGTTTTTACTTTAATAGAAGTACATTTACGCTGCTAAACGGAACAAACTATGGCTATTTGTCATATGAAAATATTGGAAATGGCTCGATTGTGGTGTTTCCAAATACACTTCAATCGTGGAAGAACCCCTCATATGCCGGAAAAGACATCGCGCGCGCGATAGCAGAGCTATTTTGGCTGCCTACATATGCCCAAGGGGCGTCATATGCTGCAATACCTTCAAATGGCATAAGCGGACACTATGGCTCGTTAGGGGTTATAGAGGATAGAACCCCGATATTATATGCGCAGAATGCAACTTCTACTATAGACACGGGATATATGCGCGTAGTAGCAATTGGCGTATCCTCCTACAATGCTAATAGTACTGCATATGATTACATATATCAGCGGCCTGATTTTTCCTCAAATGGGACCGTAGCAATGCCTTCAACATTCATACCAGGTCCTAATTACATGCGTTTTGTATTTAATATAACAAATAAGCCAATAAATCCGGTCAAGCTTTCTACATTCCTATATGTATACGACCAGAATATGTCTCTTGTATCCGAGTCATCAAACGTAACAACATTTTCAAACTTCTCGAGCGGTTCTGCCCCGTTTGTAATCGATAGAAATCTTACTCTCGGGCCCGGCAACTATATTGTTTTGTTAAAGAGCTTCAATAACAGCGCGGTGCTTGCAAGTGGTCTATTTACCATATCCCCAATTCTAATACGCGCAACTGCCGCAAACTTTTCTGTGGACCGTTATGTATTTGTCGTAATATCCCAAAATACTCCACTCAACGGCATAAACTATACAATAACAGTAAACGGGGCGTATCCTCAAAAAGGTAAATTGGATAATGGGGAGCTATACTATCAGCTCCCATCAGGATCCCCATCTTTGACTGGATTATTATTATTTAATGTATCAATGCTCTCAGAGAACTTTAATTACGGATTCACCTACACTCCGCTGCCATTTGAGGTAAATCCCGAATATGCTGAGGCAGGCATAGCAGGCTTAATAGTTGCAATCATGATACTCTTTGTCAAAGCCCCGATGCGCGATGAATTTTACATCGATGTACCTTCGATGCAGATAGGAAAGAAAATAAACATAAAGCTAAAGGCATCAGAAGTTGAAGAGGTGTTTGGCAAGCTCAATTCAAATTATCATTGGAGGTTCATGCCGCTCTCAAAGGCGGAAGTTAAAGCGGCAATAGCATTGAACATAAAATACTCAAATATACCAGTCGAACTCACATACGCAAACATAGAGCGCATATTGGATACTATGGTTGTTGGTGGATACGTTATATCTGCGGATAATTTGTATATGCCAAAATCCTGGATAGATGCAAGCGGACATGACATGACCTATCTTGCGACATTCAAGAAGCTAAGGATGTATTTTGTAACCCACAATTATACGTTTACGGACTTAGACCAAAGCGAGGAGGCGGACATAGTCGCAAGGGTGCACGGAGATACGCGCTACATAATAATATACTCGAAAACTAGCAAGTTTATGAACGTGCCCATCTATAATGGGTCAAAGACATATCTTGTATTCTTGAACTCTTTTGAGCTCGAGGCTTTTAAATCAAAGCTCTTTTTGACTCCGACAAATCAGGCGCAGGAGCTTAAAATGTATATAAGCGCAGATTATGTCGTACTTGTAGATGCGGACAATTTCGATTCGGTGCCAAGCTAAAGAAGACTATTTTTCCAAACCCTCAAGCTGCGTAGAATTTTCCTCCGGTTTTTTCTTTAGCTTGGGGAATTTAGATTCCACAAGCGATTCTATTTCGCCCTCTATTCTCTCCTGGTCTTTTCCGGTAAGGCTCGAGAGGTCGCGCGATAGCTGCTTTGCATAGCGCATTATTATTTCATACCTGTTTGCCTCGTGCTCAAGATTCATCTTGCCGCTGACATAGCGCTGCACGCCTCTAGATGCCTCCATAACTGCGAGCTTTATCTCGTCTATTATGTCATCCTCCTGCGCTATAGACTCCTTGCCAACGCCAGAGTATGGTATGTGGGGCGAGGATACGTTTACGAATATGCTGACCGGGTCTTTTTCTATATCAAGGTTATATCTCTTCCAGTCCATGCCCTTTATTGCATAGCTTATAGCACATGTTCCGCTATCAAATAGCAGCGGCACCCTATTTGCAAACCTCATTATTGTGCCCGAATACCCCTCATCTGTCTTTTTACCAGACCCACCGCCATATGAGACCGCGGATTCGACAACAAAGGGTATTCCTCCCCTAAAGATTCTGGGCTTTCTCTCTATTACGTGCATGAATTCGGGCATAAATATATTTTGCATCGCCTTGCGTATTTGTTCCTCCCCGATAGGACGTATATTGGTGCTCTCAGGCGATATCCATTTTATATCTTTCAGAGCTTTTATTATCTTCTCGGCGTCAATCCAGCTCATTTCCTTAGGCTGTTTTTTAAAGTCGACATCATTTGCGGCATCGCGAATCTCGTTCACCTTGTTTTGAGAGACCCTGGAAAATGTTTCTAGCAAAAATTCAGAGATAGACGTGTTTTTGCTTAGATGCGCAAACTCCAATAAATCATTTACTGATAAACCCAAAGGATGGGGTTTTGTCGGTGCGGGCCTGGTTGGCATTATATCGGTGCTTCGCGGGAATATGGACTCTGTATTATCAGGCCCTACAAATATAATCTCAGCGTGGGGATTTGACAGGGCGGTACGTTTTAGATATTCAAGCGCGCCGTGCTCGCTGTTTTCGTATTTCAAATCTCCAAACACTCCCTCGATGCGCAGCCCTCTGCCTTGTGATTTAAAATCCATTACATTGTTTGTGACTGGTCTGTTTTTTACAGTATCAATAGAAATGTCGCATTCAAATCCGTCTCCTGTTCCTGTCCATGATGCAACATGTATAGGTTTTCCCGTAGTTATCTGCGCATAGAGCGTGCATCCTGCTGCTCCTATGCCCTGCTGCCCCCTCTGCTGTACGTACCTGTTGAATTTTGTTCCCGCGAGAATGGTTGCTAGCGCCTTGCCTACATATGCTTTTGGTATTCCTGGACCATTATCTTCTATTATTATCCTGTATTTTTCTTCGGATTCCTCTGCTTTTATTGAAACCTTTATGCTTGGCAGTATGCCCGCCTCTTCGCATGCATCAAGGCTGTTTGTTACGTATTCATGGACTATCGTTACAAGCGAGCGCACCTTGCCGGAGTATCCGAGCATCTGTCTGTTCTTCTTGAAAAACTCCGCTATGGAGTGCTCTTTAAATTCCTTAAATATCTCATCTGCTTTTCTCTCGGCCATCTAAATCCACATCATAGCGCATATAATAACTTAAAACCTTGCGGAGGTGGCCGCATTACGGTTCTTCCTATGCGCCGCCTCCATTTTAAGATAAGCAAGTCTGTGCGTACCGCCTTCAATTATCGTGTTTATCGCGGTCTCCGCCTCGTAGAGGGCGTCTATCTTCCCTATTACGGCTACGCTATCGCCGTATATGCTAATGTGCGCGCCGCTCACCTGCTCTATGTATCTTTTAGTCCTTCCGCCCTCTCCTATTATGCGCGCCTTTATCTGCCTTATGCGCTGCTTGTTGCGCTCTATTAGTTTGATATCAATTGCCTTGAAGTAATAATCCTGGCTATTGAGCAAAAGCGCGATCTTGATGTCAAAGCCTCTGCCATATGCAAAAAGCACGTTCTTTGAAATGAACTCCTCAAAAGCGCTTCCGTCTATTTCCAAGACCTCGTCGTCTATTATGCTTATCTGCGCTTTGCACGCGCGGGTTATCTCATTTAGCATTGACGGATTTGCCTTAAGAAGTTTAAGCCTCTCTTTTGGTATGTAGAGTTGTTCCATAATTAGCGCCATAAATTATTTTCTATACCGTAGTTGTAGCCTATAGATATATATTGTTTTGTTGATTATTATTAAAAAGCAGTGCAGCTAAAGTAATTAAATGAATATGGCTGCTTATCCTCCTATTGTTCCGTTAATGTGCGCAATAATGCGCAAAAAAGCAAAGCTTTATATATCTTTTCATAACACAATTAAATCGTGATTGATTCATGATTCTTCCGTGCAGGAATCATGACTTGATTGCAGTTGGTTTAGATGCGTTCTAAAAAGGAGCTGGAGAGGGAGATTGCACATATGCGTGAGGATATACAACGCATAAAGGGCAACGCCGTCGAATCAGAGGTCACAAGCCTTATCGCAAATAAGATGAAGGCCGATGAGACCAGCTCCGGGCTTCTTTCAATAATAAAGATGGTTGTTGAAGAGAACAGGAAAAACAATTTGATACTGAAGAGCATATCTGAGAACCTGACTCGGCTTGAAACCGAGCTGGTTGGCGAAGATTATTACGAGCAAGACGACCAAAGCGCGAATGACCGAGCCGCGATAGATAAGCCTTCTAAGGTGCAACCCGTGTCTGGCCTTGATGCGAGAATTCTACAGGTAATTCAGCTCAAGGACATGGCCTGTGCAGACGACGTAAAGAAAGAGATGGGTTATAGTGGCAGAAATGCCGCATCAGCCAGACTAAACAGGCTCTACAAGCAGGGCCTGCTAGAGAGACATCAGTTAGGGCACAGGGTGTACTACAAGCTCAGCTCAATAGCAACCGACACGCTAATTATATCACCCCCACAGTAGCGTTGCGTTTAGCCCCAACGGGCTAACGCACGCTCATAATTCATATAATTATTTTTATATAGCGCCAGCGTAGCTACTACTAGCTTATAACAAAGCTAATATAGTTTTACTTACTCATCTTATCGATTTAAATGAATGCTAATAAAGAGGAACTAAAAGAGCAGATTAGCTCTCTGGCATACTCCTATGACGTTACGGAACACTCCAGCGACATACATGGCAACTATGGAAAATATGAGGGCAAGATCGTATGCGTTGCCGGAAGGGTCATGGCCATTAGAAAAGCAGGAAAGCTGTTGTTTTTGGACATATTAGATAGCGAAGGGAAGATACAAGCCTATTTTGAATACACAAAGCTTGGCGAAGATGTGTTTAATGGCGCAAAGAAAATAAACCCTGGAGACATTATAGGCGTGAGTGGCACAGTATTTAAGACCAAGGCAGGGGAGCCTAGCGTCAAT
>JAJZLZ010000025.1 GCA_021850375.1 Microcaldota archaeon | reverse complement strand
TAATTTGAGCCTTTTATGTGCCTTAAAAGAATGCTGTCTAATGATCGCAGCATTGAGAGTAGTAGTTCCAAAGGCTCTTCTTCCCTATAATTATATGTGTGCTCCGCGTGGTCCAATAGTTCATTGTAGCCAAATATGTATTCTGGCCCATTTTGCTTAACTAGCCTGCGCGCCTTTACAAGCATGTCCTCAAAGCCAATCACCGGAATTATATCCTCAGCATCAAATGTCGCACGAGTCATTGCAGAATTTACTAAACCTTCTTGGGATAAGATTGAAACGCGCTTCCCTTTCTGCTTTAATGTATCAACCACCCTACCGCGTGGAAAGATCAGTTCGGGCTTTATATTGCCATATTGGCCATTTAACCCCGCAGGAATCATCTTTATGGAATTGACTGTCATACCATATTGCTGCATGAACAGCTTGGTTCCAACTACTCCGTGCTGCGCAGTTGGCATCGCGCTGTATAGCGAAGGTAGAACATTCATAGTTGTTGAAGGAAATATCGTGTGTATTTTTGATATTTTCATATATGGATTATGTTCCAATATATCAGGATAGCTCTTCAACGCCAGCTGCAAAAGATTCCAGCCCATGCCATCTATTATAAATACTATTTTTTTCTCCTTTTCGCCTATCATATCGCCTGACTTCTTTGCCTCCAGCTGCCTGAAGATCTCAAAATTGCTGCGCTTAAGATTTGGAAATATCATACCGTTTCTTTGAAGGAGTGTTGCAAATGAATCCATCTAACCAGCAATAAGGCTTGTATGCACACTAATAAAGCGCTTTCTAGAGTATTTTGGCTAAGCGCTTTGGATAATAAAGGATGTATAAATGTTAGACATATTAAAATCATAAAGATTCAATATTTATCCTCGGTTCATCAAAGAGGCATATGCCTATTTATATATTACATCTGATTGTGTAGCTTGGCCCCTAAAATAAATGCTACATCATGCGACGTGCTAATCATCGGGGCAGGTGGGGCCGGATTGCGCGCAGCTATAGAGGCCCATGAGGTAGGCGCAAAAGTGATAGTACTGTCGAAATCGCTTTTAGGCAAGGCGCACACAGTAATGGCAGAAGGCGGCATTGCCGCATCTGTTGCAAACGTCGATTCCAAGGACAATTGGAAGGTGCACTTCTCTGATACTGTTATAGAGGGAGGATACATTGGTGATTGGCGCATGATAGAAAAGCTCGCAAAGGAGGCGCCAGATAGGGTTTATGAGCTGGAGCATTATGGCGCCCTCTTTGACCGCACAGCGGATGGAAAAATAATGCAAAGAGCATTTGGCGCGCATACATACAGGCGCCTGTGCCATGTCGGAGATAAGACCGGGCTTGAGCTAATACGCACGCTGCAGGATCAAATATTGCATAGGGATATTAAAATTTTAGACGAACTGTATGTAACAAAGCTTATTGTAAAAGAGAATAGCATTAAGGGAGCGATTGGCTTCTCGATGCGCACAGGAGAGTTCTTCTCATTTGCATGCAAGGCAGTAATAGTTGCTACGGGAGGAGCAGGAATGGTGTATAGAGTCACCTCAAATTCATGGGAGTCTACAGGAGATGGCATGGCGCTTGCATATGAGGCTGGCGCGGCCCTAAAGGACATGGAGATGGTGCAATTCCACCCAACAGGAATGGTGTATCCATTAGGAGTTAGGGGGCTTTTGGTAACTGAAGGAGTGAGGGGCGAAGGTGGTTATTTATACAACAGCAAAATGGAGCGCTTTATGATAAGGTACTCTCCAGAGAGAAAGGAGCTTGATGCGAGGGATGTCGTTGCAAGAGCGATATATAATGAGATAATAGAAGGCAGGGGCACAGAGCACAACGCGGTATACCTTGATATAAAACACAAGGGCGCGCAATTCATACTGAAAAAGCTTCCGGCGATGTATACGCAGTTTAAAGATTTCGCAGGAATTGACATTACAAAGGAGATGATGGAAGTCGCACCAACTGTGCACTACTTTATGGGCGGCATTGAGGTTGATCCCGAAAGCTCCGCCACATCGGTTGTAGGCTTATATGCCGCAGGCGAGGCGGCGGCGGGAGTTCATGGAGCAAACAGGCTTGGAGGAAATTCGCTTGCAGACATACTCGTCTTTGGCAGGCAGGTAGGTAGGCATGCAGGGAAATTCGCTTTGTCGATTCCAATTCCAAAACTAGAGGATAATGAGGTTGAGGGAGAAATTGAGCGCATTATGGCATTCACAGAAAAGAAAAATGGCATAAACCCAAACGAGCTAATTGATACGTTGCGGGATACTATGAGCGCGCATGTCGGCATAATACGAAACGAGCCGGAGCTGGAGTCTGCGCTATCTAAAATTAATGCGCTAAATAAAAAATATAGCGAGGTTTATGCACCAGGCGGGGTTGTATTCAACCACGGGCTGCTATATTGCATGGAGCTAAAGAGCATGCTCACAATTGCGCAGGCAATTGTTTTGTGCGCAATCTGGCGCAAGGAGAGCAGAGGTGCGCACACCAGGAGCGATTACCCCAAAAAGGATATAGCGTTTAGAAAGAACTCGATAGTTCGCCTTGAGAAAGATAGTATGACAATATCATATAGAGAGCTTGTGGAGATGCCAAAGCACCTTTCTGCTCTTGTAAAAGAGGAGGAGTATAAATGAATAGCATCAAGATTAACATATATCGGAAGGATAACAGCAAGAAGGAGCGGGGATCCTTTGTCGAATATGAAGTGCCTTATGAGCATGGTATGGTTGTTTTAGACGCGGTGAATTACGTCTCAAAATATATAGATACGAGTCTCTCTGTGCGCTGGAACTGCAAAGCCGCCAGATGCGGATCATGCGCAGCAGAGATAAATAACGTGCCACGCCTCATGTGCAAGACAAGGCTAGACAGCCTAGAGGGCAAGGTACATGTAGGTCCTATGCGCGCGTTTGCGCACATAAAAGATTTGGTTAGCGACGTATCTATAAACTACGAGATAGAGAGAAAAATACCAAAGTTCACCCCAAAAAAAGGTATGGCAACGCCATGGATAGTCCATGAAGAGGATGTATTGCGTTCTCAAGAGTTCAGAAAGTGCATAGAGTGCTTTTTATGCCAGGACGTATGCCATGTTGTTAGAAACCACAACACCAGCTACATCGGCCCTCGCCATGTTGCAAAGGTTGCATCCCTTGATATGCACCCCGTAGATAGTCTAGATCGTTCAAAAGTTTTAAAGGAGGAGATGGGGCTTGGGTATTGCAATGTCACAAAATGCTGCCAGGAAGTGTGCCCTGAGCATATAAAGATAACAGACAATGCGATAATACCAGAGAAGGAGAGGGCGGCGGATGCGATATATGATCCTATAATTAGGGCCATACGCAAGCTAAGGGGCATTAAATGAAATTTGACAATATTATACCAAAGGAGTTTTTGGAATTCAACCCCCGGCTGTACTCTTTTGTGTTTCTGATACTTGCAGCTCTTGTCGCTTTGATTTTATTTCCGATAAAAGAATATATGGGATATATTGACCCGTTCTACTCGCCCACAGTTTTAATTATACCAATAATAGGGCTATTCCGCTTAACATGCTATGCATTCAGGCAGGATTACAATAGGCATATCTTCAAGCATCCGATAACATGCCCGGCAGGAGATGTGCTTGACAAGAAATCGCGCCAGTATAGCGGCGAGAGTAGCCTTTTTATGAAGCTTGAGAATTACCATCGCTACTTCATGTATGTCGCCCTTTTGGTCCTTCCGTTCTTCTACTATGATCTCTACGTATCTTTGACATACACCGGAATATTCTCGTTGAGGCTCGGCAGCATACTTATGGGTTTTGACGTAGCAATGCTTACGCTCTACGTGTTCTCCTGTCACTCTGTGCGCAATTTAATAGGCGGTAGGACAGATTGTTATGGGTGCACGCTTGCAGGCAGGGCAAATAGGAAGGTATACAACGCACAATCGTTTCTAAACAATTACCACAAGAGCTTCGCGTGGATCAGCCTAATATCCATAATCGCGGTCGATTTGTATATAAGGGCGCTCGCGGCAGGATTTAGGATAGATATGGTTTTATGGCACATGTGATTATATGCCCAATATTATAAAAACAAAATACCGCTACCCTATATTTTTCATTGGAGTGATGCTTCTTATCGCATCTGGCATTTTTGATAAATATTTGCATGTGCCTCTTAATGCCAGTGCGCTCTTAGCAGGGATTGGGTTTATTTTAATTGTGGCATCGCTTAGCAGAATATGAATACATATTAGCCCATTAGTTAGGTTTGAAATTTACATGCGAACACTTTATTAATGTGCTATGCGTGTATAGATTTGTGGTTGCAATGAGGTATAGAACCGAAAGCGACATCCTTGGAAAAATCAACGTCCCATCAGATGCGTATTACGGCGCGGAGACCGAACGCGCCAAGCAAAATTTCCCGATATCCGGATTGGTTGAGATGCCGGAGATAATTAAATCGTATGCGATAATAAAGCGCAGCGCCGCAAAGGCAAATATGAAACTAGGCGTTTTGGACACAAGAAGAGGGGGCGCGATAGTTTCGGCATGCGATGAGATAATAGATGGCAAATTTGCAGACCAGTTTATTGTTGATGTATATCAGGCGGGCGCAGGCACAAGCATCAATATGAATCTAAACGAAGTGATTGCGAACAGGGCGATTGAGATACTAGGCGGCAAAAAGGGGAATTATAAGATTGTTCATCCAAACGACCACGTCAATATGTCACAGTCAACAAACGACACATTCCATATGAACATACACTTATCTTCATACATCGCAATAAATGAGTACCTTATCCCGGCGCTATCTAAGCTTGAGGGCGCGCTAAAGAAAAAATCAATAGAATTTAAAAATGCTCTGAAAATAGGCAGAACTCACCTGCAAGACGCGGTCCCCATAACCTTTGGGGAGGAGTTTTCCGGCTATGTTGGCGCAATATCTGCAGTCAAGAAAAGATTAGTTGAAGCCCAAAAGCTGCTTTTGGAGAGCCCTATGGGCGGAACTGCCATAGGCACTGGAGAGAACACGCCAAAAGGATATAAAGAGGAGGTTATCAGGCAGATAAATGCTTACACGAAGATTAATTTCCACAAATCCAGCTACATGTTTAAGACAATGTCAACGCAATTAGAGGAAATGGCGCTATCTGATGCATTATACGACACAGCAGTTGCGCTAGACAAGATAGCTAATGACTTGAGGCTAATGGGCTCTGGGCCAATAGCCGGATTTGCGGACCTTATACTTCCCCCGGTGCAGCCGGGCTCTTCTATTATGCCTGGGAAGATAAACCCTAGCATGATGGAGATGATGAATATGGTGTGCTTCCAGGTGATGGGAAACTGCTCGATTATAGACCGCTGCGCAGACTACGGACAGCTAGAGCTCAACATCTATATGGTCCTAATAGCCCACGAGCTCATGTTCTCCATAAAGATACTATCAAACGGCATAAACGCGTTCACAAAGCGCGCGATCTTGGGCCTTAAGATAAACTTTAAGAGAGTAAACGCCAATTTGAACAGGGACATGTCTCTTGCAACTGCCCTCTCCCCATATATTGGATATGCAAAGGCTGCGCATGTGGCAAGGCGTGCATTCATTGAGGACAAAAGCGTTAAGGATGTGGCGATTGAGATGCATATCTTGGATAAAAAGCTTCTTGACAAGATACTTGATCCGAAAAACTTTGCAATTAAAAAGTCAAGGAGGAAGTAGGTTATGGAAGCACAAGGCAATTCTCAAATGCCAAAAAACGCGCACCATATGGCAATTACGCTTGCGCTTTTGCTCATCGCTTTTGTAGTGCTTCTAATAGGAATTGTTAGGCTGTTTGCATATAATCTGCGCCCCAATGGAGCAAACGTTTATAATGCGCTTAACCAAATACCCGCAAACAACCTGAATATAACATCCGCAAACGTATCAAATACGAGCAGCATTTTATTCAACTACACAAATAACAACATCAGCGCGGGCGCAGAATTCTCTGAAAATTCAACAATAGAATACATGCTGCAGATGATAAATGGCGAAAGGCTTCAGTATGGCCTGCAGAGCGTAACGCTATCAAACGAGCCATCGGCCCAGTTCCATGCAAACAGCATGCTAAATAACGATTATTTCAGCCACTGGGACCCTTATGGGATGAAGCCATATATGCGCTATACAATTCTCGGGGGAAACCAATCTGTAGATGAAAATGTCGCGTACAAGGCATACTTATACGAAGAGTGTCTAGGCAAAAATTGCAATATTGAGCAGGTGAATGTCACCTACGCCCTATCACAGATGGAAAACTCGATGCTATACAACGATTCTCTGTGCTGCAACAACGGACATCGAAAGAACATATTAGATCCAAACCACAACGAGGTCAGCATAGGAATAGCATACAACAAGACCAACGTGTATTTAGTCGAGGATTTCATAGACAATTACATAAACTGGATAGGCGGCGGTCCAAATATATCAAACCAAAATGTGACGCTTCAAGGCTACATGCTGCATGGCGCAAGAATAAGCGACATCGGAATAACCTATGATCCAGCGCCCCTTAACATGACTAGAGCTGAATTGGACAACACCTCTAGCTATGGATACGGCCAACAGATTGCGGGAGTAACGTACGGGAATTACTACTATCCTGGGATAGCAACAATATACGCAAGCACATACCATATTGAGAAGAACTATTTTGACATCGCCTTCAATATGAGCACGCTTGAACATAAATATGGGGCGGGCGCATACACGCTAATGATATATATGAACAACAGCACGGACGGCACGTTTTTAGGCGGCACGCACACCATATTTATCAATAACAGCCTTGAGCCGTATATCCCCAGTAGAGCATAGGCATTGCATACAGAATGCAGTATAAAAAATGCTTTAGGACTTTGCCTCCTTTTTATTATGGCCAGTAGCATTGGATTTGCCCGAATTCTTTATTTGCTCATCTAATACTGACTTGCCCCTCTTTTCCATTGGAAAAAGTATGACCTCTTTTATAGAGTCAACATTAGCCATAATCATTATCAGCCTATCTATGCCAATGCCTATGCCGCCTGTAGGGGGCATGCCATACTCCATAGCCTCTAAAAAGTCCAAATCAAGCGGCTCGGCCTCGCTGTCCCCGGCCCTCATCTGCTCCATCTGCTTGTCGAAATTCTCTTTTTGTATTATTGGATTGTTTAGTTCGGAATACGAATTCGCTATCTCCATGCCCGCAATATATAGCTCAAAACGCTCTACAATGCCAGGCTCTTTGCGCTTCTCACGGGTTAGAGGAGAGGAGGACTTTGGAAAATCCACTACAAATGTAGGCTGGATCAGACTTGGCTGTATTAGAAGGCTAAAGAGCTTGTCTAGTGCGTGCGCGATATTGCGCTTGCCATAATCAAACCTTATGCCCCTATTCTCCGCCATAGCTATGATCTCCTCATCGCTTTGCTTTGAGATATCAATGCCCAGCGCTTTGCCAATACTATCCATATATTTGATTCTAGCATATCTGCCAGAGAGCTCGATTTTTGTGCCTTGGCGCTCAATTGAGGTCTTGCCCAAAACGGCGCTAGAGATGTGCTTTAGCATTCGCTCTGTTAGATCCATCATGGCATTATAATCCACATACGCCTGGTATATCTCAATCATCGTAAACTCAGGGCTGTGCGTGCTGTCTATATCTTCATTCCTAAAGTCCTTGCATATCTCATAGACCCTCTCCATGCCCGCAATGATCAGCCTTTTTA
Organism: Microcaldota archaeon; assembly: GCA_021850375.1. Classification (GTDB taxonomy): domain Archaea; phylum Micrarchaeota; class Micrarchaeia; order Micrarchaeales; family Micrarchaeaceae; genus JAJYUY01. The sequence goes on along the minus strand of JAJZLZ010000025.1, from coordinate 328 downwards.
AATACAGCTCGTCTGATATGCGAAGGTAATGCTCCTCTTTTAGGGTGTTTACATCAACCCTAAACGGCTCCGCATCCGCGCCGCCATATAAGGGCTGAATTGTAGGAGTCTCATGCTCCATGAATCCCTCGCCATTCAAAAACCTCCTAATCTCAAAGACGGCCATGCTGCGTATTTTGAATATTCGCCTAGAATCCTCGTTCATAATTAGATCAAGATACCTTTTCCTATAGCGCTTCTCAGAATCCACAACGCCATGCCATTTGTCGGGCAGGTTTATGATCGCCTTTGACAGGAGGGCAAATGATGCCACATTGACGCTAGGCTC
>JAJZLZ010000009.1:2605-8230 GCA_021850375.1 Microcaldota archaeon | reverse complement strand
CACCAGGCGGTAGTACTTCTTGAAATCCTCGTTCTTGATAGTCAAATCTGCCTTAAGCTCAAGTAGCACTCGCCTCTGCCCCCGAATGCGCTTCATGTAGGTTGTGCCGACCCTTGCCTTGAATGCGCCCTTGCGCCTGCCCGCGCCCCTGCGCCTGCCCTTTGTGCGCTTTGCATTCAAAACCCTCGAGTATGCGCTTACATTGTGCTTCTTTTCAATCGCATATATTGTGCCCTTTGATATCATCGCGCGCACGTCATCGCGTGATAGGGCCTTTTTTGCATCATCTATTCCCTCCTTTTTTATGCGCACCTTGCTCTCGCCCCTCTTCATCATCTGCGATGCGATTCTGCGCGTTAGTTCAATGCTCATTTATATACCCCATTGGTCACATGCAGCCCCTTCTTTTGCGCAAGCTCTGATATTGCGATGCGCTTTCTGGCGGATACGGGTTTTGCTATTGTGATGTCAAAGTCTTCGCCTTTATCTGCCATAGCCTCTAGCTCTTTTATATTGTTCACCAGAATAATTTTGCGCCCATTTATCCTAACTCCGCGGATCTGCTCCGGATTGCGGTAGCCTATTGTAGGCTCCGCTCCCATGAAGCTCTTTTTTATCCGCTTCTTGTTGTCTATACCACGCTGCTTTCTCCAGCGCCTCTTGACGCGCACTTTGAATCCAAAGTTTGGCACGTTGAAGTTGGGATGCCTCTTTTTTATCATTACATTGTTATTGTTATTTGCCATATTCATACCTCGTAGTATAGCCCGTCCTGGAATACCCTTGTATCCTTCTTGCGCATCACGCATGCGAGCCTAATATTTGCCGAAGTCTGCGTAACATCGTCAAGGCTGGTGCCATAGACCCTTAGAGTCTGGCCTTTTGCATCGACCTTTGTTGCGCCGATTATCTTTGCCTTGCGGGCCATTCGCTCGCCTATTATGTTGTTTATGTGCACAGTGTTGTTCTTCACCTCCACATTGATCGGGAAGTGCAGAAATACCGCCTTCATCTTGCGCTCATAGTATGAATCAACGCCAGATATGTCGTTTGCGATCTCCTTTGCCAGGGCTATCTCTGAGTTTGCCCCCTTCTTTGAGAGCTTTTGCAGCTTGGTGTGATCCACTATTACTACATCGCCCTTTAGGGATATGTTCAAGAGCGCATCATTGAACTTCCTCGAATTTGAGCCCAATTTGCCCTTTATGCTAATCGTATCCCCAACTATCTGCGCTGATACTCCTTGTGGCATTTTAATCTCTATCATACATCATCAACATATCTAGTATACATAAAGCACAAGCCTTCCGCCGGTTAATTTTGCCCGCACTTCCTTGTTTGTAAGCATCCCATGCGGAGTTGAAACTATTAACATTCCAAAATCCCTGCTAGGAATGTATCTCGACTCGTACTTTTGGAACATGTCTTTTTTTATCGCATACCTTGGTTTTATTACGCCTATTGAATTTATCTTATTCGACAGCGCTATGCGCAGCTTCATGAACTTCCCGTCCTTAAACTCCTCATAACCTTGTATGTACGATTCCCTCTTTAGTACCTCCAAAACGCTCTTTATTATCCTTGTAGATCCGACTATACAGTGGTCCCTACCCATGCGTTCATTGGTTTTTATAACATTTATAGCGTCTGCGAGCCTGTCCATACATATCAACCATACTTCCTAAATCCCATATCCTTTGCAACTTCTCTAAAGCAGCGCCTGCACACGTAGAGCTTATGCGCCCGAATTAGGCCTCTAATGGTGCCGCACATTTTGCACTTCCTTGTGCCTTTGCCTTTATACTTCTCCTCGAGTTTTACCATAAAATCATTCCTTGCTCTCCACCATCTTAGCGCCGAATTCGCGCTGCATGTATGCTAAAATCTCCTCTTTTGATACGCGCCTGTGATGATTTGGTATGTGAGATTCTTTGCGCTTTCGCTCTATGACCCTAAGGCCCCTTCGCTTAAATGAGATGTTCACGTTCATGCCAAGCATTCCTATCTTCGGATCATATTTCATGCCCGATATGTCTATGTATTCTCGCAGCCCAAAGCTTAGGCTGTTGCCGGATATTGCGCTCTCCTTGAAGCTGTTGTTTGCGGCATCTAAGAGCCGTTTTATTATGGGCTTTGCATGCGCGCCCCTTATTGTGACGTATGCTCCGATACTCTGCCCCTTTGTTATCTTAAACGACGGGTTTCTCTTCTTAGATATCTCATTTGCCGGCTTGCGGCCTGTTAGGGACTCTAGCAGCCTGCGCGCGCTCTGCTGCTGCGCCGCGTCGCTTCCGGAGCCGACGTTTATTACCATTTTATTTATTATTACCTCCCGCATATCCATGCAAATCAACCCGTGCCATTGGCGGATGTTACCATAACATTGCGCACTAAAGTCTCGAATTTCACTTCCGGAGCGCTCTGTATAACAACGGATCTTTGCTTGTGCATCGATCCGCCAGATATGCTCACAATCTTGCCGTGCTCACCTACATGCACGCCGTTTATGACACTGCACTGCGCGCCGACATCAAGCTTTATGTGCCTTGATACCAACCCGTCCTTTAGATATATTGAATCATTAACATTTATTGGTTTTGAGTACTCTATGTTCGTACCGTCATGCAGACATAGCATTATTGCACCCTTCTTTGACTTGTATTTGCCCACGACAATATAGGCATTTTCAGAGGATTTTGACTCTGATATCGCAAACTTGCCCTGTTTATTTATGCCGCACACATAGGACTTTTTTGCAACCGTTATGACATCAGATAGACCTATAGGATAGCGCGGGTTTGATACAACCTTGCCATTTAAAAGTATTGCCCTTGACTTTATCGCCTTCGATGCCTCGGAAGTGGTCTTAACCTGTCCGATTTGCTTGAGTGCAACGCATAGGGGTATGCACCTATTTAGCGCATGCCTGCCCGGCGTAGGCTTTGTAACATACTTGTATCCCTTGCGCTCTATGCTAAAGTATACAGGAGCGTTCAAGCGTTTCATATATCTTCCATTGCCTCGATTTGCCATAATCAATCAACCTTTATTGCTTTGTCCTCTTTTGCATCAATGCTCTCGGGCTTTGATGCCATGTTCTGAGCCTTCTTTTCATCCTGCGGCTTTGTGCTTTTTACCTGCGCCAAATTCAATGACGATGCCCTGAGCTTGTCCTCCAAATTGAGCTCGATTATATAGACATTGCTTGGCCTTATCATTATCTGCTTCTCCTTTCCCTTTGCATCCTTGCGCACGATGCCGTTTATCGCTATCTTATTCGACCTCAAATTAACGCTAGCTACCTTGCCGGATTTTCCCTTGTAAGCGCCGGATACGACCTTGACTGTGTCCCCGCTGACTATGCGCACTGCACGCGCGGTTAGCTTGAATTTTGTTTTGAGCTGCTTATCCAAATGGGCGTGCATATACCTCTGCTTTATGTGAAGAGGAGATGTGAAGCGGAATAGGCGCTGCATGCGCGGTTTTGAACTAGATACCATTTAAACGACCCTCGATGCTATACCTGCTAATTTTATATAACGCTCAACTATCTCGCGTGCCATCGCTCCCTTGACCTCTGTGCCTACCGCGAGCATCGCATCGCTGACGAGTATTCCTGCGTTGTCCTCAAAGCGCACGCGCATTCCATTTGCCCTTCGTATAGGGCTGCGCTGGCGTATTATCACGACCTTTACCTTCTTTTTTATGTACTGCGGCGTGCCGGACTTGACGCTTGCCGTCACGACATCACCTATACCGGACTTTGAGTATCTGCCCTTTGAATTGCCGGCTTTTCCAAGCCTATTTATTATCATCAATGTCTTGGCCCCGCTGTTGTCTGCACATGCAAGAACCGAGCCAGGCACAAGGTTTCTGGATATTTTAGTTGAAAGACCCTTCATATAAATCAAGCCTTATTATTCTTTTCCGAATTGATCTTTGTGACCACAAATGACTTCGTCTTGCTCAGGCGCCTGGTTGAGGATATTGTAACGATATCTCCCTGCTTTGCCTCCATGCACCCTGGAAGATGCGCGGCAAGCCTTGAGGTCTTTCTTAGTGATCTCTCGTATTTCTTCAAAAACGTTGTGTACGCATGTTCCACTATGACCGTGTGAAGCGCCTTCGCGCTAACCACAACTCCAGTTATCTCGCTCCCCCTGGTTTTAAGGCCACTATGTATAGGGCATCTCGCATCATTGCATTCCAATCAATCAACCATCATTTTTCTTTTCTTGTAGAACTTCGCCGCCTTCTCGGTGCGTTCAACGCTTCCAAAACATATCTCATTGCCACATACTCTATAGCTCCTTCCATCCTTTTTAAAGATGAAGGTTGATATCCTTTTTGGAACAAGCTTTATATCGCTTTCCGATTTTATGCATAGCATGTTCTTTGTCTCGCGCACCACTACGCCGCATATCCCTATTTGGTCATTGTCGCAAGAATCCGCGACCTCGACTTCGAGCGATACCAGCTCGTGCATGACGATATTTTTATTATTATAGCCGTGCATGAATTTAAACCTTTGCTAATGATGATAAGAATAACAGTATTTACTTTATTATTACCCTGTCTGAGAATCCGGTTATCCTGTCTATGTCGTACTTTATTGTATTGCCATATTCGGTCTTCACAAATATCGCGCTGCTCCTCAAGTCCACCTCTGTGACCTTACCGATATATGCTCCTATGTCATTCATAACCCTCTTACCTTTCATCTTGGAGCGGCGTATGAGCTTGCGCTTTAGAGTAGATGTCACAAGGGATATCATGTATCCGAGCAGTACCACAATAAAGCTAAAGAGTATGTACTGCCAAAAATATATCTGCCCTATGAACCATGATGCCGTGAGGTATATCAGCGCTATTGCTATCACCGAGTAGCCCACATATATGCCCTGCGATATCGCACGGTATCGCAGCCTTCTGCCCTCAAGGTCCATGACCCTGCCGACAAGATAGAGTATCAGGCTTATTGGCAGAAATATCAAGAACCCTTCAACCGCGGCGGAATACGCTACAAAATAGCCGCTGCGGCCGGCTATAAATGTCTGATAGTTGCCATACGAAACGATGAGCCCGATTAGAAAGAATATCATCGCTGTTATGTAAAATATAAAGCTGAGCCTATCTATGCTAAAGCCAAAGCCTTTAAACGAGCGTATCATGGACTCCTCAAGCCCTAGCGACTTTATAACCAGATATATGCCTATTAGCGATACGGGCAATTCCCAGCCCAAGTTGAAGTAGTAGCTTGCCGCAAATAGCAAAAGTAGCAGTGCAGGTATGCCGAATATTATACGGGCATAATGGGGCTCTTTTAGCTTTTCTAGAACCGTGAAGTATGTGCTCTCGAACGCCTCCGCCTGCTTTATTCGCACCACATCCACGCTGTTTATCTTTATCCTGTTTTTCAGCAGTGGCACTACGCGCGCATCGCTGCTCCCATCAGTTACCAAAACGCACGTATCGCATTTTAGGCGCTCTATTACAATCTCTATTTGCCTAATTAGCTCCGCATCCGCCACATAGCCCTCGCTCTCAGAGCCGGTTATAGTGGCTATTGCAACCGAGTTGCCCTTCTTCTTTAGCTCATCAAACATCCTTACGGCTTCGAACATG